>DAOUEE010000073.1:0-4376 GCA_034430695.1 Anaerolineales bacterium
CAGGTCCTCACGCCCACCCCGACGGAGGGATCGACGACTTCCGGTATTGAAACCGGTGGGTCGACCATCGGCGTCGAAGGCGAACCAGCGACGTTCACCTGGACCCAGAAACATGAATTTGGCTGGATCTCCAACGGTACAGCCACGACTTGCGACGGCCGCAACTGGCACCTCGAGCTGACGGCCGAACTGTCGATCCCCGAACCGAAAGGCGATTACTTCGTGTCGGGCAGTCTGGATTTCGAGGTCGACGAAAAGGGGTCCGTTGGCGACCTGCTCGTACCCGTGGAAGGCAAGCTCGTTGTCGTCAACGGTTCGGCAACATTAGAGGATGAAATCAAATTCAGTCTCAAATTTACTGAGGACGGCAAGGTCGTTGAGATAACCCTGGCCAGCAATGGCACGGGCACAATCGATTATGGCGGAGGCGAAATCGAAGAATTTGGCGTCATATATCCGAACGGGCCGGTGATCACGGCGACGTTGATGCCGTACGACGGCTGCAGCAGCCCGTGAGGGCGCTCGGCTCCAGACGAAATAACCTGCGAGATCGGGTATCGGCCGGGCTATAAAAATACCACGAGATAATTTCGCCATCACGAACAAGAAACGAATTCATGGATTTGACCTGCGTGTCTATGGCGAGGTAATATGAGGCACTCTTTGATATTCAACTGAACACAGCATTCGAAAATTCCGCCCACGAGCGGCGCTTTGTCATTCATCCGCTCGTGGGCGGTCTTGCGTTTAATCCCCGGCCCGCCCTGTTGAATTTTAACGATCTTTAAAACCCAACGACACATGTTATGGCTAATTTAATGTTCATACCGCTACCCATTCAGCCGCCGCGGATGCTGTGACGTGCTATCTCGCACGGATGTGTTTATGTACTGAAAGCTGCGTCTCGATCGCGCCGCGCGTTCCTGAGACCATCCCGCCGGTCGAGTAATCGAGTAGAACCTTTCAACAACGCCCTGAGCGCAACGACCCCCAGCGAAGGATCGCAGATCCGGCGCACCGAACTCCGCTGGATTTCCGCCTGGCTGGTCGTCCGTCGAGCGGGGCTTCATACATCACCCTGCCGGAGTTTTCCCGCCGGCAGGGCAGGTCTTTACGGGAGAGCGGGCGCGTGAGTCGGGCTGTTCCATCACGCTTCCCGGATTTTGGCTCGGGACGGCAAAGCGAGCGGCCAAAAATGGCCGCTCGTTCCGGTTAAATGTGAGATGCATCCTTCCCGAAGGAAGAATGCATCCACATTAGTGACGGGTTGATTCTAGATGCAAAGCGCCGTCCCCGCAAGCGGGGGACGGCGCTTTTGCGCCTGGCCAACGGAAAAGGAGTAAAGGGATGTCTACACAAAAGAACGTCGTCAAGAGCCTGATCGCCTCCGCGCTGATGGCGATCGCCAGCGGAATGGCCGATGCCGGTGTGGCTCTGGGCATCGACCAGTTTCTACGCTGGATCAGTATGGGATCGGGGGCCGTATTGATCGCCAGCGTACTCGTCGACACGCTGTTTCGACTCATCCCGGGTTGGGACGAGAAAGCGAGGGCGTGGGTGCGCTATGCGGCCGGGGCGCTTCTGGCGCTGGGGCTGGTGCTGGGGGCAGATGCGTTGCTGCAGCGCCCCGATCTGGTCGAGCGGATCGAGCCGATCTACAAGGTCGTGTTCGGGATGCTGTCGGTATGGCTGGCGATCCAGATACGTAACTCGAAGCTGGAATTGAGCTAGCCGGCAGGGCTTGAAACTCGGCGTACGGGGGGCTTCCCGTACGCCGAGCCTTCGCTCATTTTCAACAGTCCTGGATCGAAATCGAGAAATAACTCCCGAGGCGCCGCGATGGATTCTTTTACAAGGAACTTCCTGTATGGACTAGAGGAAAGACGGCATTTTTGTGTTTAAGCACGGTGTGGCCTTTTCGAAAGATACCGCACTGGGCGAGGGCGAGATAGCAAGCAGGCACCTTAAAGATGCTTCACAAGCAGGACGTTTTCCACGTTTGGCGGGACGCCCGCGTCCCGCCTGGCGATGGGTGGATGGTCTATAATGAACGGAGATCGCATGCTCGAGGCGTTTTTTTTCAATAGGAATACGGGGGTTCAGATGAAAGTGTTGAAGCGATTGTCCATTTTCTGTATCTTTCTGATCGCACTTAGCTTGGTCTTCAACAAAGCAAACGCCGAAAATCAAGGTAATTCATATCTTGTGCCGCGAAGGTTGATACAAAACCCTTGTTCCTACGACTTTGAAGTCCGAACATATTCCACGCCGGATGGAGTCGGTTGCGTGGGGCCAAGTGAACTCAATGGATTGGCGAATGGAAATGTGGCCTTCATTAACATACCTGTTCCGAAAATCGTGAAGAAAGTACCTGAACTAAGTATTGTTGGAGTCCCATCTTTCTTTTTAGTGACTTGGGATCAAGCCTCTTTTGGGTATGCGGATTCAGCTATCGTTCCGTATTACGAATGGATAGAAAATGGCGTTCGTAACCGATTAATTAATGTTCGTGTCCAGATGCGTGTGAAACCTGCTGTAGTCCAAAGCAGTGAGTATGAATTGATCATGGGGAATGTAGGCGTAGAAATTGGAGATCAAACCCAATTGGTAATCGATAGTGAAAATGCGAAGTCAAGATCTAGTGCCAGTTCGAAGTTCGAAGACGCTTGTGTAGCTGGATATTTAGATAACCAAAATAGTTTACTGTCAATACCTGATGAGTGGGGTGGATGGCAAACAGAAGATCAAGATAAATCACCCTCATTGGCAAATGTGTGTGATGATTTTAAAGAGATCCTCCTTTCTAATAATTTCACTGCATATACACCTCATGATGATCGATATTTGGATTGGAATATTGAAAATGTGATGGTCAACCCATCGATTATCGGCGCAGTTAGTGAGAGTGCGTCAGTTGATGGGATTGGATTCGAAAACGGATCACCAGCGTTCCGGATACGGATCGTCACACACGCAAGCGTCGAGGCGAGGGTAATTTGGGACCAGCACGATAAGTTTGAAGAAAGAAAAGAAAAGGTGTGGGATTGTTCCTGGGATTATTATGACGATTATGAAGAGATCGAATGGGAGCGGTGGCCCGAGCCAATTTTCTGTAAATACATATATAAGATCAAGAAAGATTGGGTTCCCTTATGTAAGCCCAGTATCGGGACCTGTGGTGAGAAATACGGTCTCAAAGACTCCGATTTTTGGTGGATGCCTGTTGCTGAAGGGCAGTACGTAATTCAAGCAGACTCAGTCTTAGTACCGGTAGGTAGTGGATACAGGTACAGCGATCAATATGACATCGTGGTCATTCAGGCTCAACCGTTGTTGGTTGTACCATGACTGAAAAAATTTTAGTAACTGGATTTGATATGAGCGTTATCTTGCTTAGTCATTTCAATCGCCTAATCCAGTTATCTTGAAAGCCGGTCCTCCTCCCATTACTTCGGAATCGATAATCAATACGAGATCATCGATTTGTGTATCATAAGAGATTGATTCAAATACTCCATGATTGGAAACTCCACTGCGAAAATTGTTAACCCATGAATTAATGATCGCAAAATATGGGCCATTATTCGGACAAAAAATCTCCCCACCACCACCTTCCGATACAAGAGTGCCATCATCCACTCTAGTATATAGAAAGAGATAATCTGAGAAGCCTTGCACTTCAACATCAATGATTAGCCATTCATAATCTGAAGTGGCGGAATCGGATTCCACTAATCTCATGTCGAGATCATTTAACCAGCTAGTCACGAGAACAGGATCATCAGAAGTGTATGAATTTAATATCCGGATCCCATTTGCGGATGTGCCGAAGGGAATAATGGGTATTGGACCGTCAAGTACTGGAGGTGAATATTCTAGCTCACCAGTGCTGGTTAAAAACAGGGCGTCTTCCGGAATACAATCAATATCCACTTCCTCACAGATGTCATGAGTAGTAAGCACAGGGATTTTGATCAATTGGGGTTCCAGATGCCATGCGAGAATACGGCCCGGGACTTCTCGATTGATTTGTACAACACCAGTTCGACTCTCCAATCCAACGATGAATACATCAATGTAATCTTCTGGATGCTTTTCTAGGATGGAAACTTCTACCCAGTCGCCGGGCGAATAAGCAAGAATCGAATTGAAATAAGCTCTTGTCTCGACAAGATTGGTGTCAGGACAGTCGATTGACCCTTCCGGACAATGATATGGAACCTCGATCATCGTCCCATCAGGTTCGGAATGTTGATTGGCTTTAACGCACTCCGACAGTTGTCGGTCAAAACATAATTCCAAAGTCAGCCATTCTCTTAGTGCGACATGTTCCCAGGTCTGGAGGATGTCATCCATTCCTTCGAAGTGGAGCTGGA
>DAOUEE010000074.1:0-18228 GCA_034430695.1 Anaerolineales bacterium
GGGAGGTCTTTTAGATACTTGCAGGGTTCGTTATTGAATCAGAAGCGCTTCAAGCAGTTGCGCCGTCAGCTGCTTGACCTCCACTCCGCCGGGACCCAGAGGTCCGACGCAAGCCGGGCATCCGTCCTGGCAGCGGCAGGATCGAACGAGATCGAGCGCTGCTTCGAGTAACTCATGATGCATCGAATACAATCTCTCCGAAAGACCCAGGCCTTCCGGGATGCGATCGTAAATCGTAATCGTGGGGCTTTTCGTGTGTTTGGATCGGCTCTCGCCAAGCGTCCCCAGATCGCGCGGATCACACATGAGGTAGAGTGGGGCGATGTTTCCCAGCGTGTAACGCAGGCCACCGAGGGCGCTGCGTGCACCGCGGGCCGACTCCGCCCGGTGGTGGCACGCCGAGCAGAGGGTGATCAGGTTGTCGATGTGGTTGGCCTGACGATCGGCGCGGTTTTCTCCCGGGACGTATCCAAATTCCCGGAACGGGCGAATGTGATGAACGTCGTGGGATTTTCCCTCGCGTTCCGGTGCGCCACACTGCCGGCAGAGGTGTTGATCGCGGGAAATGGCGGCATTGCGTGCCTGCGGCCAACTGGGCCCGTAATCCACCGGCGCCAATAAAACGCCATCGGCCTCGAGGCGTTCGACCGTTTCCGGTGCGATCCATAACCAGTATGCGCTGGTTTCAAATTGACGCGGGGGCAAATCGATCTCGCCGTAGCCCAGGGTCTCGTGGGTGTATCGCTTGACCTTGCGGAATGAAGTCGCTTGCGCCGTGATCTGCGCCCAGCCGTGGGCGCGGCGGGCAGGGCTGCTTTCGTCCGCGTCGTACACCTCCAATACTTCCAGGTCGGCGGTTTCGGAGGCGTCCGTGTAATAGTCGACCTCCGCCGCTTCGACCGCGGCGAGACCCTTTTCCCAATCCAATTCGGTCACCAAATGCGTGCGGCCTTCGTGGGTGTAGACGGCACCTTCGTGCAGGAGTATGGGCGCCGCCTCCCTGTCGACTTCGCCGATTACCACCGGACGGCCTTCCCCGACGCGCTGGATGACGACCGGCTCATCGCTGCTGGCGCGCAGGGAAACATCTTCGGCCGGGTATCCCTCAGCCACCCAGTGATAGGTCTCTGCCGAGCGGTGCAGTACGCCCTCCTCTTCCAGAAATGTCAGCAGATCAGCCATGTCTTCGAATTTACCAAAAGGTTCGTTGCTCTCGAAGGGCAGTTCGAACGCGGCGCAGCGTAGGTGACGCAGGAGGATGGCAAGATTATCGGGGTTGATCAATCCCATCTCGGGAGAATGCTCGAAAACGTAGCGGGGGTGTGCGACCACGAACTGATCCAGAGGAGATGCCGAGGCCACGAGTACCGCAGCAGAAGTCTCACTCCGTCGCCCGGCGCGGCCGGCTTGCTGCCATAAACTGGCGATGGTCCCCGGATAACCGGCAATGACGGCTGCGCCGAGTTGGCCGATGTCCACGCCGAGTTCGAGTGCGTTGGTCGCCACGACGCCCAGAACGTTCGCCTGGCGCAATCCGCGTTCGATCTCCCGGCGCTCCAGCGGCAGGTAGCCGCCGCGATACCCGCGGATGGCTTTCGGATCTCCACCCAGGCGTTCGAAGGCGTCACGCACGTAACCCAGCAGGACCTCGGTCGTGCGGCGAGCGCGGGCGAATACCGCGGTTTGTACGCCGGCCTGTAAGAAGCGCTCGGTGATGCGAGTAGTTTCCAGCGTGTAGGCGCGGCGGATCCCCAGGCTCGGATCGATGACCGGCGGATTGTATAGAATGACGTGTTTCTCTGCGCGCGGTGAGCCATCCAGGTCGGGCGGCACGAGGTTGACCGGTGCTTCGATCAACCGTTCGGCGAGCTCCTTGGGATTGGCGATCGTGGCGGAGGTCAGAACGAATTTCGGGTCGGAGCCGTGAAAACGACAAACGCGGCGCAAGCGCCGGATTAGATTTGCCACGTTGGAGCCAAACACGCCGCGGTAAACGTGCATCTCGTCCAACACGATCCAATGCAGATTTGCCAGCATCCCGGCCCAGCGCGGGTGGTGGGGTAAGATGCCGGTATGCAGCATGTCCGGATTGGTGATCAGTATGCGCGCCTCGTCGCGGATTCGGCGGCGAGCGTTTTGCGGCGTATCCCCGTCGTACGTGCGCACGGGGACCGTTTCGGCGGCGTTGAGCGAGTCGAGGAAATGCCCAAGTGCGGAAGCCTGGTCTTGTGAAAGCGCCTTGGTTGGGAAAAGGTACAGGGCACGCGCCTGCGGCGTGTTGAGCAGTGTGTTCAGAACGGGCAGGTTGTAACACAGTGTCTTGCCGGATGCGGTGCCGGTGACGATCACCACATTCTCGCCAGCAAGCGCGGACTCAACCGCTGCGGCCTGGTGGGTGTAGAGCGGGGCGATGTGGTCCGCACGTAACGCGGCAATCAAACGTGCATCGAGGCCCTCCGGGAATTCTGCATAGCGGGCCGGGCGCGGCGCGATACGCTCCCAGGTGGCCACATTTTTCATGAAATCGGTATCGAGTCGCAGTCGCTCGAGTGCATCCTGAATCGACATGGGTGAATTATATCGCTCCTGTTTCTGCGCTGATGGGCGAGAAATGGAACAACTCCCCGGGTGCCCGGGGAGTTGTGTGTCGAGGCGAAAGTATAATGTTCCTATTTGGAAGTCATTAGACTTTCAGCAGGCACCTTGATTCGATCCGATATTCGAAGAAAACGTCGGTTCCGCGATCGTTGAATAACGCTGCTGTATTCGCTGGCCAGTGGATGTCAGCCAACCTCCGAGGCGGAATGCAATGGTGTAATAGAAGTGCGGACGCTGGTTTGCTCCACTCGCTACCGAGCGTACCCATTGCTCGTGAGCAGCATCACACCGTAATGCTTCGACTCTCGCTTCGCTTGCGATTACTTCGCTCCATCGTAACATGATCCACTTCCTTTCCCGTTCACGAGCGTTCTGCGCTTCGTTTGATATCTTCCCTGGTTTGACGGGTTTTCTTTTGTGAATATCGGATCAAATTCAAATTTGGCGGCACCTTTTCTAATCGAAAAATCCGTCCAATGCTTGTAAAGTCTCTCCGATGCGTTCCGTATTCAACTGGTAGCATTTTCCTGCCTCCGTACGGTGTTCCACGAGATATCCCGTTGCAGTAAGCTGCCTCAAATGGCGCGAGATCGAAGACTGGCTGATACCCATCTCGTCGATCAGCTCCTGGCTGCACGTCTCGCCTCGTTCGCGGATGATCGCCAAAATGCGCAGTCGTGTTTCGTCGGCCAGCGCCGTAAGTCGAACCAGCAAATCCGAGCGCTTTAAATCGGGCGATGCGAATTGCATACCTTCCGGCACTCTGGCGCCAAACGTCATCCAGATGATGCCGTCGCCGTGGTATTTGAGCACATACGGTCCGCCATGCGTATTCGGAACGAAGACGATCTTTTCGGCGTCGCGCACGCTTTCTTCGAATTTGTCATCCGGCTCCCTGCCGGTGATGAACTGCGTTGCTTGCCTAAGCGACATCGTAGATAAGTCCGTTTTTTGAAACGCGGCAACGGATTCGGTTATGGTCGGCAACACCCGCTTCCACTCTTCGGCCATATACTCCTGCCACATGTAGCGCAGATGGGTCACGATCAGGTCGCGCATGGCCGGGGGATCGATGAGTTCGTTATAGGCGGCCCGTTCGACGGGTTCGTCGATATGATCGTGTTCGAAGCGTTCGTACATGAATTCGATATAGGCGTCTTCGCTAGACAATGCGGCTTCCCAGTCGTTCGCACGATAGCGTTCGTTGTCTTCAACCGGGGCTTTGCAGCAGTATGCGTCGAGCACCTTGTCCCGCAGCATGACGGGATCCGATTCCGCCAGGCTGTCGATGAACGCCTCGAATGATGCGTGACTGCGACGTGGGACGAGGGCGTAGTAAAGACCTTCGGTGACGACCCGGTGCCTCTCCCACATCGCTGTTTCCATCTCGACGGCGGTCGTGTTGATCCATTCGCCGAGTCCCGAGAATTTATCCACCTGACTCAGCAGCACCAGGCTGTTCAACACGTTGATCGCCGGTTCTACGGCTACTGTCAGCGTGGCCGTTTTGGGCGCCATTACCAATTCTGTTTCGAGTTTGGGCATGATTCTCTCCGTTCTCTCTTTACCCACTTATGCGGATAACCCATATAAGCGGGTAGTGCCCATAATATACATAATTTATTCGGGCTTGTCAAGCCCCTTTTAGCTCGGTGATAGTGTTGTTGTGGGTGCCGTCAGGGCGCTTATGACGAGAGGCGTGAGTGACAATGTGACGTTGAGTGTACTGCGAATTGGAGCGTTACGCCTGGGGCGGTTGGAGAGTCAGGCTGACCGGGCAGTGGTCTGATCCCATGACGTCGGCGTGAATCTCGGCCGCCGCGATTCGAGCCTGTAGATCCGGGGAGACGAAGAAATAATCGATGCGCCAGCCCACGTTGCGCTCGCGGGCTTTTCCCCAATAGGCCCACCAGCTGTATGCATCTTCGGCATCGGGGTGCTGGCTGCGGAAGGTGTCGACGTATCCCTGCGAGACCACCTTGTCGATCCAGGCGCGCTCCTCCGGTAAAAAACCGGTCGATTTTTCGTTCTGCTTCGGACGCGCGAGATCGATCTCCTGGTGCGCCGTGTTAACGTCCCCGCAAAAAACCACGGAACGTCCAGCGTCTCGCAAATGATTGCAATAGTCGAGGAAGGCTTCCTTGTACGCCATCTTGAAAGGCACACGGCTGAGATCGCGGCCCCCGTTGGGGAAGTATGCGGCGATGAGCACGAAATCATCGTAATCGGCGACGATCGTGCGCCCTTCGCTGTCGTACTCCTCGATGCCCAGTCCCAACTCGACGGAAATCGGTTCCCGTTTGGAAAACAGAGCCACACCGCTGTAGCCTTTGCGTTCCGCCGACGACCAGTAGGCATGATAGCCCTCGGGCTGCGCCAACTCCGCATCCAGTTGTTCGGGGTGGGCCTTGGTTTCTTGAATGCAGAGCACATCGGGCTGAGCTTCCTGGAGCCAGTCCAGAAAACCTTTACGCAGTGCGGCGCGGATGCCGTTTACGTTCCAGGAATAGAGACTCAACATCGGTACAACTCCTCAGGTGCTATCGGCAGAACGCTGATCCCCGCGTCGTTTATTACGAAATTGAGCTTCGAGTTTCTCGAGCTGATCCATTTGTGAGGGCATGATGCGAATGAATGGGCGGACCGTACGGATGCGTCGGATTGCGCCGGCCAGATCGTCGCCCTGGCTGATGAAGTACGCCGCGGCCATCGTTGGGGCCCGGCCGATCCCGCCCGCGCAATGGATGTACACCTTCTCGCCCGCTTTGACAGCCTGATCGACGAATTCGATCCCGCGCTGGAGATGTTCCAGACTGGGAGGCGTGTCATCGACGGTGGGCAAATGGCAGTAGCTCGGCAGCGCCAAACCGTGTGCCGCATCGTCGAATTCGACGCGCAGATTCAACCCGGCGCGTATTCCCTCGTTTACTAATTTCGCCATGCCGCGTGCCCGGTATTGCGGACCGACGTAGATTTGGGGGGAGATGCGCGAGTAGCGAATCGTTGGTATCCCGGTCAGGAAGGTCGTCCCCCGAACCAGAAACCACAGCAGGGTCGTCCGAACGCCTTGGGTCTTAAACCGTTGGCGCACGATGGTCGTGCCCTTGCGCAGCGCGTTGATCGTTTTTCGCATACTCACTCCCGCGAGGCAAGAGCTTACCACAATTTGCGCCCAGATTGAAAGCGGCGGCGGTAATTGGTGATTGACAAACCCAATAGTTGTAAGTAAACTAGCTACTAGTAATAATAGCAACAACAATGTCGGAGAGAAGATGGATTTAAAGCGCGGTTTGACCGAAATCGGCTTCACGGAATACGAGGCCAAGGTGTATCTGGCGCTGCTGGGGGACAATCCGGCTACCGGATACCAGATCAGTAAGGACTCCGGTGTGCCGCGTTCGATGGTGTACGAAACCTTGAGCCGCTTGGTCGGACGAGGCGCCGTGCTCGAATCCATCGAGGGCAGAGCGACTCTCTATCGCCCGGTTTCTCCAAAATTGCTGCTCGACCGTCACGAAGAGCGGCAGATGCGCCTGATCGACAACCTCCGCGAGAAACTACAAGATGTATACACCGATACCGACGAGGATTGTGTCTGGTCCATACGCAACACATCGGCCGTCTTTATCTACGCCAAGCAGATGCTCTCGGAAGCGAAGAACGAAGTTTACCTGGTGCTGAACGACGAGGGAGTAAATGCTTTGCAGGAGGAAATTGCTGCGGCGAGTGACCGCAGTGTGTCGATGTGCACGCTGCTCACGGGACAGAATCCGTTGCCCTATGGCTATGTGGCCCGGCACCCACCACTCGAGAGCGAGCTTCAAGAATTGACCGGCACGCTGATGATCGTCGTGGATCAAGCTGAAGCTTTGATCGCCGACGTCGGCCAGGAAACCTATGCGACCATCACCAAGAGCAACAACCTGGTCCTGATCGCACGTCAATTCGTCTGGATGGAACTGTTCGCCCAACGCGTATATCGGCAGCTTGGCGCAGACATGCTCGAGCGTCTGGAACCCGAAGATCGTCAGATCTTCGAGAGCCTGTTAGCGCCGGAAGGGGGTGGAGGATAATGGCTTCGATAAGCGATACGATCATCGCAGCCACGATTACCGTTCTCGCCAACGGTCTCGGCGGGTTGCCTTTCGTCTTCATTGAGAACTTCCCGGAGCAGCTCGCGCGCCTCGGCTGGGCGGGAGCCGGCGGCCTGATGCTTTCGGCCTCCGTGTTCAACCTCATCATTCCCGGACTTGCGGAGGACGGGGTGGTTTCGGTCGGAGTCGGAATTCTGCTCGGCGCCTCACTCATGGCGATTACTTCGTGGTTTCTGGAGAAACGAAATTATACCTTGCAAGGCGTCTCAGAAGGGGGCGGACGCCGGATCATTCTGGTTCTGGTTACGCTTTTCATCCACAGCATTCCCGAGGGACTGGCGATCGGGGTCTCCTTTGGGTCGGGCCAGGCGACGCTGGGTTTGATCATGACGATCGCAATTGCCATCCACAACATCCCCGAGGGGGTTGCCGTTTCCCTGCCCTTGCGTGCGGAAGGCGTGAGTGGATGGAAGTGCGTTGGCTGGGCGATTTTCTCCGGTGTGCCCCAGGTTTTGGCCGCCGTACCCGCTTACCTCGCTGTGATACAGTTCCGCCCCCTGCTTCCCTATGCATTTGGATTAGCGGCGGGCGCAATGATTTACCTGGTGATGGGAGAAATGATCCCCGAAAGCCGGGCCGATGAACAGCAGCGGCGCTCGAGCGCCGTCGCCGGCATGACCGGATTTCTCGCCATGATGGCGCTGCAGACCCTCTTGGTGTTCTAGGTCCATCCGTTCGGGTTGCCCGATAACTTTACGCACTGGCGAATGGCACACATAAATCTGTTTCCTTCCCATTGATCGAAGCTTGAGTGTCTTGTGCGTAGAAACCGCAGCGTTGCCCGTTGTGTTTTATGATTCGTGCGACAGCAGAACGAGGGCTTTTTCAACGAGGCCTTTGCGATACGCGCCGGAAAGCCACCCGTTGCGGGCGATCCGCAAGGTGCTCGAGCCCTGATAGAAACGCGCTCTGGTCAGCAGCGTCTCTGGATCCTCTTCGCTTTCCTGCCGGGCACAATATCGCTGGTGAAGGATTTCTTCCATTCTGGCGATTTCCTGCTGGTGGCCGCCCTGCTGTGCGACGGCGTGCGATACCTCCGCCATCAAACGACCCAGGTCGGCTGCGGGATCGGCCACTTTGGCGCGTTCCCAGTCGATGGCGACAACCCCGCCATCTTGGGGGAAGACGAAGTTGGTGCTCGTTGCGTCGCCATGCGTCAGGCACGGATGAAAGGTCGACATGATGGGGTATGCCTGCCAGGCGTCGATCAGACGCGAGAGGTTTCGACGTAAGAGCGGGTGTCGTTTTAACACCCCATGTTTGCTGAGCGTGTTAACGATGCTCCGCGCCTTCTCTGCCGCCGGATCGAAGTGGGGCACTTCGTTCGCGCGCCGGCCGAGACGATGAAGTTTCTCCAAAAAATCGACCGTGCTTTCCAACGCAGGCTGCAATATTCCAGGATGGCTCCGGCGAATGGCAATCGTGTCTTCCAGCGTCAATCCGTCGACATGCTCCAGCAGCAGTACGCCGCGAAAGACCCCCAACGGCAGCACGGCACGCATCGAGCGGTCGCCTCGGAAGATCTCGCAAGCAATTTTGTTGTAGTGGATTTCACGGTTGGCATACTTCTCGGCCTCGAACCCCGTCTTGACCGAATAGAATTTCGCCACGATGGTTCTGAGTGTTGTCATCTCGCGGTAAATGAAAACCGCGGACGACAAGCGGGCAGCCTGCCACTCTCGAATCGCAGCAGTGCGCTTCAAGATTTCGATGCTGATGAAATGTTCCAGGGCTTCAGTACCCGAGGGGATGAACCAATCGCTGACGTTCTGATCGGATCGGGAAGGCGGGGGGAGGATCAATGTGGAGGCTGAAGTGGATTCCATTGAATGACTCCTCATGGAGATGGGAAGGGAGTTGTCCTTATCGACTTCGCTTCCTCGCCACGCTGTGAGAAATTCCCCGCAGACGTCACTTCATTCTTTAATCGTGTTCATTGGAACGGAATACAAACGATCCGAGCGCCCGATCAGGACGCAGGAAGTGCGCGCCGGGCACGTTTCACAGACCGTCTCCGCAGGTTGTTCAACGATTTTTCCCAAGTGCACCAATAGATCGATCATTCCCTCGACGGTGGAGGGGTCTTTCTTCAGCCGCCGCGAGATTTCTTCCAGGCAAAGCCCTTGTGGAGAGGTCTCACAGGCTTTCAGGATCTCGGTCAACATCATGGTAGTCCATACCGGTGCTAGGCGAACCCCAACAGGCGACCGGCCTGGTAAACGAGCGTCGCCATCGTCCACGCTGCCCCCGTCTGCCAGACCGCAGCGAAGAGCGCCCATCTCCAACCGAATTCGCCGCGGATCGTCCCCAGAGTCGCTACACAGGGAACATAGAGCAGCACGAACACGAGGAACGCCAGGGCGGCCAAGGGAGTGTATACCTGCTGCAAAGCAGACCCCAGCTGCGTATCTTCTGCTACCGGACCCGCTTCTTTGAAGAGGGGTATGCCCGGTGTTAACAACTCGAGCAGCTGTTTTCCCGCCTCTCCCGTCGCCTGGATGAACCCCATGCCGATATCTGCAAGATCCTGGCCGAAGTTCGACTCTTCGATGTCTACCGCTGGCTGTCCCTCCCCGATGTAAATCTGAGACATGGTGGAAATCACGACCTCCTTGGCCACAAGCCCGGACACGAGCGAGCCCGCACTTTCCCAATTTCCAAATCCTGCCGGACGAAGCACTGGTGCTATCGCTTCGCCTACTTGTCCAAACCAGCTTTCGCCCATCTTCGTGACGCCCCAGGGCATGTTGAGCAGCAGCCAGATCACAACGGAGGCCGCCAATATCACCGTCCCTGCGTTACGGATGAATCTTCCGGTACGTGCGGCGATCTGATCCCAGAGACACCTCAGCGAAGGGAGTTGATAAGGGGGCAACTCGATGACAAATGACGTCTCGTAGTCTTGTTTGAATAGCGTGCGCGAGAAGATAACGCCGACGACAGCTGCGACGAACACGCCAAGAGCATATAGGCCCCAAAGCACCCAGTTGGCACGATGGTTGAAAAAAGCCAATCCAAAAATCACGTACACGGGCATGCGTGCCGAACATGACATGAGGGGTATGAGCAGCGAGGTCAGGAGACGGTCCCGTTTATTCTCCAACGTGCGCGTGGCGTAAATGGCCGGAACGGCGCATCCGAATCCCAGGATCATGGGAACGAAACTCTTGCCTCGCAGTCCCAGAAGGCCCATGAACCGGTCCATGACGACCGCGGCACGCGCCAGGTAGCCGCTGTCCTCCAAGAATCCGATGCACAGAAACAGGAAGAACAAGCCCGGGATGAAAATAAGCACGCCGCCGACGCCAGCGATGACTCCGTCCAGAATCAACCCCTGCAGCCACGCCGGTGCTCGCAGCAGCGTTAACAGCGCGGCCGCCCAACGCGTGATGGGTCCGTTGAAAACCGCGTCGATCCAATCCAGATACGGTGCGGAAACGTTTGCCACGAGGTTGAAAACCACGTACATGACAGCGAAGAAAATCGGCAGGCTCAGCAATGGGTGAGTCACGATCCGATCGATGCGCTCGGAGCGGCCCTCGATGGCCGACTCGGGGCAGGGACCGATCTCTTCGACGACGTGACTTACAAACGCGTAGCGCCGATCGGCGATGGCAAATTCTACTCCGTTCGGAGTCGAATCGAGCAAGCGTTTCCGCGCAGCCTGCGTTGTATTCAACACGGCGCTCCCCCCATCCAGTGCTTTGACTCTGCTGATGAGGTCGCCTTCGCCTTCGAGCAGCTTGATCGCCAACCAGCGCGGATCATAAATCTGTTTGATCGCAGGATGCTGAGCGATGCTCTCGACAATCCCTTGAATTTCTGCTTCGATCTCACCGCCGTAGTCGATCTTGAACTGCGTTTCTCTCTGCCGAACGATCACGAGGGGACCTTCTTCCGCGGCACCGGCTCGTTCGTTTCCGCGAGGTTCATGATTTCCTCTCGAAGTTCATCCAACCCTTCCTGTCGTTTGGCGCACATGGGGATCACGGGGGTGTCATCGAGATGCTTCGACAAGGCATCCTCGTCGATCTCGTAAGCCAGGCTTCGAACCCGATCCGACATGTTCAGGACCAATATCATGGGCACTTGAAGCTCGAGCACCTGGACCACGAGGTACAGATTGCGCTCCAAATTGGTCGCATCGACGACCGCCACAACCACATCCGGTTTTTCGAACAGGATGTAGTCGCGGGCGATGATCTCCTCTTCCGAGTATGCCGTGAGGCTGTACGTGCCGGGGAGATCCATAACCTCAATTCTTTTACCCCGAAACCGGAAAAAGCCTTGCTTACATTCGACGGTCTTTCCCGGCCAGTTACCGACGTGCTGCCGCGATCCGGTGAGCGCGTTGAATAAAGTCGTCTTTCCGGCGTTGGGGTTTCCAACCAGCGCAATTTTCAAGTCTGTCATGTGAATGTCATTTTGTCCTTGCCGCTAATGTCCAATTCCTCGCATTTCAAGAAGGAATTACTGCTCTATATCATCCTCGTCCGTCATCGTCTGCAGGGCGTTCAACAAAATTTCCACCCAGCGTGCTCGAGAATCGCGATGGGACCCCTTTCCCCGCGATCGTCGTCCCCGTCGACGATGCCAAGCTCGACGGCCTCGTTTTGATTCGGGTCTGTGACAGACGGGGCGCGCCATAATCCGATGCGCCGTCCGGCGATCGACGGCTATTTTACTGCCGCGCACGCGGATGATTAAAGGCTGACCATGTACGCAACTCAGCACGACGACTCGGGTATGAGGCAGTAAGCCCAGATCGGCCAGGCGTTGGCCGAATTTGTGGTTGGCATGAACGTCAACCAATTCAACGATTGCGCCTTCCCACATCTGGTCCAAAGGCATCGTCTGGTCGTGCCTCACGCCGCAGCCTCCACGAAGTTCTTCTCGCGTTTCATCACAATTTGCTGTGCCATCTTGCGTCCCAACGCATGCACGTTCCCGCCCAGGCGGATCGAAATCGGGCCGTCGAACGGAGCAATTTCTTCCACGGTGAGTCTCTCTCCGGGTTTGATGTCACGCGCGGCGAGATACGCACACAAAATGTCGTAATCGTCGTTCGGCAGGATACGCAGAATCATGCCCGACTCGCCCGCGGCGAAATCGAGAAGTTGTTCTCCCGCGATCTGCGGCATCTTCCCCTCGGAATCGGGTATCGGATTTCCGTGTGGACAAGTCTGAGGATGTTCCAGGAATTCGGCGAGCGCCTCAATGACGTCGTCGTCCACCGCGTGCTCCAATCGACAGGCATGTTCGTTTACCCGCTCCCAGGCGATGCCGAGCTTGTCAACCAAAAACCTCTCCCAAAGACGGTGGTTGCGTATCACCATGTTCGCCCTGCGCACTCCGCGCTTTGTGAGCTGCACGCCTTTGTAGGGTGTGTGTCGAAGCAGATCGTGATCCTGTAATCTGTGGATCATCTCGCTCGCAGATACCGTCGAAATCCCCAGTCGTTCGGCGATGCTGGTGATCGGTACGGGTTTACGCAGATTCGAAAGCTCTGCGATCGTCTTCAGATACATTTCGACGCTTTCGCCAAAGGGTACATCTTTGTTGGTCATGTCCCCACTCCTTCTAACCAGCCAACCGTGACGTCATGTCGCACGGACATTTATACAAGGCAATCCGTATATACTCATATTAGGTCAACCTTACTTTACTAGATTTTCGGAAATTTACCAGATGACGCTCGTCATGCTGGCTGCGATCTTTCGTCATCCATTGCTGCCGGCTAATTGATGGCCCGAGGCGATATATTAAATTGAATGACCTCCCGAATGGTTCGCCGGGAGGTCATCGAGCTGCAAACTTTGGTTTACCTGTGGCGCAGCATCACTGCACTGGGTTGCATTTCTCCGGTTGAACCGTGACTTGTGCGGATGCGCCGCCTGCGTTGAACGCCTCGACGGCGTAGGTGTATGGACCGCCGAAAGGAGGGTTGTCCACGTAGCTGGTTGTGTTCGCAGAAAGTGTGGCGATCAACGTCCCATTCCGGTAAACGCGATATCCGGTCTCGTTGTCCGCTCTATCCAGCCACGATAGGGTGATCTGATACATCTTTGCGTTGCAGACACGTTCGAAGCTAAGCCGCGCCGGTGCTTGCGGCGGCTCGGGCAATATTTCCACTTCGATGGTCACGTGTGCCGTTTCTTCCTCGTCGCCTGCCATCGCTAGAAGCTCGTACTGCGTCGTCTTCTTGGGACACACTTGCTGTGCGCCTAGGACCTCGACCAGTTCGCCGTCCAGGAACACCTCTTCCGCGTTCTCCACCGCCCAGCGAAGTATCGTGCATTTACCTTGTTTGATGGAGTAGCTGTCCGCGTTGAAGTTGATCGAGATCGGCGCCGGTGGGGTCGGCGTTTCCGTCGGTGACCCACCCGGTGATGCGGGAATGTCGCCCGGATTGCCGTAGTAATCGCAGATATCGATGTCCATCGTCGTTTGTCCGGCCAGGACGTCGAACTCGATCAGTGTGTGATCCGTGCAGTTCACGCTCAGTCCGCACAAGACGGCCTGCGAGTACGAGCCGCCGATGTTCGTTCCCTGGCGGTAGGCGTAGGCCACGTACGTGCCCGGGAACAAATTGACGCTGTAGCTGTCCGAGCCGTCGCTGTGATCGAATTGGCTGACGAGATTGTTGCCGACGTTCTCGAAGTAGAGCGTCAGCGGTGGGATGAATTCGGAGGGGTAGCAAATCTGGCCCGTCACTTCGCCCAATTCGAGCGGCACGGCCGTGATGGGTGTCAGTTCGATCGAGGGCACGAGCACGTCTTTTTCGTAGGCGCCGCGATCGCATTGCGGCCCTTGTGGGCGGCTGACGCCGCGCTGATCATTGGAGATGCACATGTCCGGCGTAGCCGAGTCGATCGCCGGACTTCCGGCCAACAAGGCATGCGTGGGGGTAAGCCCGCCGTTGTTCGCCAACGGCCCCAGCAGAGGATCGGTGCTGGACATGTCGTCGACGTCGGTGAAATTACAGGAAGTACCATCCTCGATGTTGTATCCGCCCGAGCCAAGTCCGACACCGGTGCAGTTCCCCGAGGTGTTGTAGGCCACGATCGAATTTTCGATCTGGATGTGAGATCCGGCCGTGTTGACGATTCCAAGTGGCCCGTTTTCGGCTACGGTGGTCCACTCCAGCCAGATGTCACCGGCATCGTTGTGGACGCCGCCGCCGGAACCCGCCGCGCTGGCAGTGTTATTGCTGACGGTTACGTTTTTCAAATGCAAGCCGGGATAGGCTGCGTCGACGTACACACCGCCGCCGGCGCCGCTTGTGGCGCTGTTGTTGGTGATGCTGCTCTCGTATAACGTGACCAATCCGGAGGTCTGAATCGCCCCACCTTGCGGTGCTTCGTTATACTCGAAGCGAGTTTCCCTTCCAACCAAGTGACCACCGTAATAATTGATAACCCCGCCTGCCACGGAGCCGGCGGTGTTCTCGTGGACGACGCTCTGGTCCAACTCGATCAAACCGCCGTTGAAGATTCCGCCACCGTCGTAAACGGCGTCGTTGCGCCAGATATCGACTCCGGTCAGCGTCGCTTCGGCGCCCGTCCCTACGGCCAGACCACCGCCGGTTTCGTGGGCGATGTTGTCGTGGATCATCGGACTGCCGCCGCTCATTTCCAGTGTGCCGGGTCCGCTGATCATGATTCCACCCCCCATATCGGCACTGTTCTCACGCACTTGGGTGCCCTCCAGGATGAGCGTGCCGTTGCTGAATATTCCCCCACCGCTCGATCCACCCATGATGCCTTCGGGGAAGACGCCGGTGTTTTCCGCCACGACGCCGCCGTACATCGTCAACGATCCCCAATTGCGGATGCCGGCGCCAATTTGCTCCTCGCCGCCGCGAATCAACATCGTATGGATCTCCGCCGTTACCCCGTTGTGGATTTCGAAAACACGGTCGACGCCGTTGGCGTCGATGAACGGCGCGCCTTCGCCGATGATGATGGCGTCATCCGTGATGTCCAAATCGCCAGTGGCCGCGGCGTCCTCCAAGGTCCCGGCGATCGATAGATCGTACAACCCGGCCGGAAGACGAATGGTCTGCGTGCCAGAGCAGACGTTGGAGCCGATAACGGCTTCCCGCAGCGAGCAGTCGCCGTCACAAGTTCCATCGTTGGTGTCGTTGAATTTCGTGACGATAAATTCCGAAGCGCAGTACGAGGGATCGCACCCTTGTAAGGCGAGTGCCAGGAAAATGACGGCGAAGATGAAGAAGATGGGTGAACGCTCCTTGATACTCATGATGTTCTCCTCCTGATGCGTGCTAGCCACTGTGCGATGAGATCGCGTTTCGGGCGTAGACGATCGAGCGTTATTTCATATCTGAAACGCAGAGAGCATGATTTTTGTGACAGGACATCATCAGCTTATCATGAGTGCATCGACTTTAACAAACCATTCCTGGATGGTGAAAGTCCGTCCAGGAATGGTTAATCTCGCGTTTGTCGGCACTCCGAAACCGGTCTGGCTTCAGCGTTCGCAGCTCTTCACGATGACGGATGCCTTCGGCGACGCGCCGCCCTCGTTGAAAGCTACCACCTCGTAGGTGTAAGGACCTCCGGAGGGTGGCTTATCCACGAAGCTGGTCGAGTTCGCCGGCAGCGTCGCCAGGAGAACTCCATCCCGATAAACTTTGTAACCGCTTTCGTTGTTGGCCATGTCGATCCATGCCAGGGTTACCTGATACAGCTTGGGATCGCAGATCCAGTCCGCGACGTGCAATTGTGCAGGTGCATCCGGGGGCTCTGGGAGAATCTCGACTTCGATGGTCACGTAGGCCTCATCTTCCTCGCCAGCGGAAAGCACCAGCAGCACGTAAGTCGTAGTTTGTTCGGGGCAGACCTGTCGTGCACCCAGCGCGTCGACCGGTTCGCCATCCAGAAATTCTTCGTCGGCGTTTTCGACCTGCCAGTGCAGCTTCGTGCATTCGCCTTCCTCGAGTTGATAGCGGTCGGCGTTGAAATTGATCGAAGCCGGAATGGGCGCGGGGGTTGGCGTGGGTGTTGGCACTTCTGTCGGGACGGGTGTCGGTGTGACGCCCTCCATTTCGACCGCCCCGCGGTCGCAGCCGGCGCCTTGCGGGCGCGACACGCCGCGTTGATCCTGTGCGGTGCACTTGTCGGGGTCGCCCGAGTCGATCGCCGGGCTGCCCGGACTGAGCAAATGGGTGAGGCTGTTGCCGCCATTGAGGCCCAGAGGCGCCAACAACGGATTGGTATCGACCAGATCGCTCGATTCGATGAAGCTGCAGCTGTTCTCGCTTTCGACGTTATAGCCATTCGAACTCGGCGTGATGGGGCCGGTGCAGTTCCCCTCCGCGTGGTAGGCAATGATGCTGCTGCGGATGGTGTATTCTCCGGCGCTGACGTTGTGAATACCGTCGGCGTTATTTTGCGCCACCGTGGCGAATTCCAGGACCAAGTTGCCGTCGTTGTAGATTCCGGATCCTCCCTCAGCGTGCGGCGGGACGATCATGTTGGCGCTGAGGGTCACATTGCGCAGGAACAAGAGCGCATCGACGTCGTTGTAGGCGCCGCCGCCAAGTCCACCGGTTCCGCCGGCGCCCATGGCACTGTTGTTGTTGATCCCCGTGCGGTAGAGATGAGTCATGCCCTGGTTGTAAACTGCGCCACCGTTGCGTCCATTGTTGTTCGTGAACCAGGCATCATAGAGGATGGAAGTGCCGTCTGGAGTCGTGAACAATCCACCGCCGTCCATGACGCTAACATTTTCTTCGAAGGTGGCGAGGTTAATTTCCAAATCGCCGGAGTTGTAAATCCCCGCTCCGGTTTCAGTGGAGTCGTTTAGGCGGATCGTTGCGTCGTTCAACGTTGCCGTTGCCGCCATATTGTTCCACAGCCCTCCGGCGTGGCCATTGGCGACGTTTCCTGCCAGCATGAGGTTGGTCGCTTCCAATGTCGCCGTAGCAAAGTTATGAATTCCCGCGCCATGGTCGGCAACATTCGAAAAGACCTGTGTGTCGTACATGGTCAGGGTGCCGCTTTCGTTGAAGATACCGCCGCCGGCGGATGCGCCAACCCCTCCCGGAGGCACCACGGCCATGTTGTCATGAATCGACAGGCCGTAGAGGGTTAACGTGCCGTGATTGAGGATGCCTGCACCCAATTGTTCCTCCCCGTCGATGACCATGATGTGGTCCATCACTACTATTGCCGGACTGAAGATCTCAAAGACACGATCCGAGTGAAAGCCGTGGACGGAGGGAACTCCCGTCCCGAGTATGGTCACGTCGTCGGTGATGTCCAGGTCACCGGTGGCGGCAAGATCCTCTCCGGATCCAACGAGCGTTAAGGTGTAACCATCAGCGGGTAGATGAATGGTTTGGTGTCCCGGGCAGGCGTTGGCGTTGATAACTGCCTCCCGCAGGGAACAGTCGGCGTCGCAAACCCCGTCGTTGGTGTCGTCCGGTTTGGTGACGATGTAGTCCGTCACGCCGCAGAGCGGAGGCGGGGAGCAGCCCTGAACGATGAAGGCGAGACATAGAATTCCAAAGAGAACAAAGAACGGTGAAAGTTGTCGTAATCTCATCGAATCCTTCCTTGATAGTTAGTAGGAATGCTGCGAAGCGATCTCGCACGTGTGACCATGGTGCTGCGCGAGATCGAAGCTTCTCGTGACTGTAACGCTGGCATCGTTGGATTTGTGACAAGATACCATCAACCACCCCGGCGCGCTACACGGCACGTAGAATAATCACGTGGGTGAGAGATTTCCAATGGGGATCAAGGCGTCGTTGATGTGGGTTGGTCCCACGCGCACAAAAAGGCCGGTGCAACCTGCTGTTGCACCGGCCATCGCCCCCTCAGACCTGTTTATCTTTGAATTTGATTTTCGGCTTGCGCTTTCTCGGCGAAGGAAGCTTTGCCGAGGATGCTTGCGAGACCAGGCGTCCGATCACGGCCGGCACGAACAACAGCGCCAGCAGAACGGCAAGAGCGGTCAAGAACATGCTCCAACTGGCCGGATCGCCCACTTCCGGTACCAATCCGCCTGGATTGTAGGCTGCAGCTTCCGTGGTCGCGTTCGTCTCCGCCAGCGAAACGGTGAGTTGACGCGTCAACCCGTCGCGCAGCTCGCCCGGTGAAGTGTAGGTGATGGCGTACTCGCTCTGCATCACGCGCGCATAGCGTTGGTAAAGGCGGGTCAACCCGGCCGAGTCGTTGGCATAGGCGTATTCACCCCCGGCGCGATTCGCCAGCTCGATCAGAGCAGGTTCGTCTATGCCGGCCAACGTAGCACTCTGATCTTCCGGATTTCCCAGCCCCACAGTGGATATCGAAAGACCGGATGGACCGATGCGTGCGATCACGTTACCCAGGTCGTTCTGGCTGACGTTGTCCATGCCGTCCGTCAAGACGATGATCGCCTTCCGTCCGGGAAGCGGATCCAACACATCGGCCGCATCGACCAGGGCGTCGTACATCGCCGTATCTTT
>DAOUEE010000075.1:0-15298 GCA_034430695.1 Anaerolineales bacterium
TAGAATTACTAGATATCTATCACGATGAGTATTCCAACGTAAAGAAGTTTCCGGAATCCGAAGAAGATCAAAACCATGGCTATCCGTGAAATTGTTACCCCGCCCAACCCAACACTGCGCCAGCGCGCCAAGAACGTGCACAGCATTACACCGGCCATCGAGATTCTAATTGAGGACATGATCGAAACCATGCGCGCTGCCAACGGCGTGGGACTGGCCGCTCCGCAGGTGGACATCGGGCAACGCGTGATCGTCGTCGAGTACAGTGAGGGCTCTGAAGATCCCGAAAAGGAAAACAAGCCGGCCAAGCTGTACGTCGTCGTAAACCCCGAAATCGTGCGCCGTTCGAAGGACACGGTTTTAGGAAACGAAGCCTGCTTATCCATCCCAGGATTTTATGGTGAAGTCGTACGCTACGAGAAGATCACGGTCAAAGGACTCGACCGGCACGGAAAACCCTTCCGTCTGAAACCCAATGGCTGGCTTGCGCGTATTTTCCAGCACGAAATCGATCATCTCGATGGCGTGCTCTTCATCGATCGCGCCAACGAGGTTTGGAAAATCGAAGAAACCCAAGTCGAAGTTCCTCCGGGCGCGTAGGACATCATAGCCGTAAACTGATATTCAGATTACGCTTCGCGCCGGCCGATCCGCGGCGTGATCCTATGCTACAATCCATGCGCCGATGCAATTAAACCACCTGTCGCTTACCCATTTTCGAAACTTCACTCGTCTCGATCTGGCCTTCACCGCAGGCGTGACCATTCTGGTAGGTGCAAACGCACAGGGAAAGACGAGTCTGCTCGATGCCATCCATTACCTGACTTCCGCACAATCCCCACACACGAGCAACGACCGCCACCTGATCCATTTCGACGCGCTGCAGGATTCACCGCCTTTCGCCCGCATCTTGGCCGAAATCCAGCGCAACGCACTTGCATCGCACGAGACGGATAACGCCGCGCATAAACCCAAACCACTGCGTATCGAAATCCGCCTCGTTCTCAACAGTATCGGTCCGGCGAACACTCAACGCCTGCGCAGGGAGGTACTGATCAACGGCGTTAAGCGCAGAGTAAGCCAGTTGGCTGGCGTCTTCAATGCGGTGATGTTCCTGCCCAAGGACATGCGCGTCGTGGAAGGTTCGCCTTCCGAACGACGCGACTTTCTCGATAACGCACTTTGCCAAGCGGATCCCATTTATGCCCAAACCTTGTCAGAATACACCGCCGTGCTTTCCCAGCGTAACGCGCTGCTCAAGCAGCTGCAGGAACGCAAACCCGGAAAGGACGAGATCACGTACTGGGATGAAAAACTCTGCGAGTACGCTGCCGCATTGATTACGACGCGTCGGGCCATGCTGCAGGAGATCAATGAACGTGCGCGCCCGATCCAGCGTGACATCTCCCGGGGAAAGGAAAGTTTACGACTGGAATATCTTCCATCGTTCCTGGAATCGCCTCGATCCGAATCAGGCAAGGGGGAAGAAAAGTCATCGATCGACGGCGAGGTTCAGGCCGGCGCAGAAGCAATCCGATCCACGTTGATGATCGCTCTCCGGCGCAAACGAGCCGAGGAGATCGCCCGCGGCACCACCACGGTCGGCCCCCATCGAGACGATTTCCGTTTCCTGGCCAACGAAATCGACCTTCGTTATTACGGGTCGCGTGGCCAGAACCGCACGGCCATGCTGGCGACTCAGTTGGCTGAGGTGGATTGGCTGCGGCAGAAAACGGGTGAATACCCGGTCTTGCTCTTAGACGAAGTCATGGCGGAGTTGGACCCCATGCGCAGAGCAGATTTACTCGAACGGCTGAGTACGGCGCATCAAGCGATTCTCACGTCCGCCGATCTGGAAATGTTTACCGAGGAATTTCGCAGCCGAGCCGAGCTGCGCCGGATCGCAAATGGGATCGTTTCTCCCTTTCAAGATGCATGACGCTACCAGCATCGAAAATTTGATTCATGGAAGGGGACGTTTCGCAGGAATGCCAACTCTGCGCGGGTATTTCGGCGGCGTCGCTGCGCTTTTTTCGACCACGATCAAATAACGCGCTTCGACGACGCGCGGCAACTCGAGGGGAATGATCTGTTTCAGCTTTCCACCTAATATCCGCAGTGCTTCCTCTGCAGCATGCGCTTCCACAGGGCCGGTCTCACCCTTTTGGATCACAGCTTTTCCACCAACGTGCAGCAGCGGCAATAAATATTCCACCAGCACGGGCATGGAAGCGACCGCACGAGCTACCGCCCAATCATATTTCTGGCGATGCTCATCTGCATGGCCGACGTTCTCCGCACGATCGTGGAGTAGTTCGACACCGTTCAGCCCGAGCGTTTTGACTACGTGCCGGCAAAATTCGACCTTCTTGCCGATCGATTCGACCAGGGTCAACTTCATCTGGGGACGCAGTATCTTCAACGGCAATCCGGGGAATCCCGCACCACTCCCCACATCCACCACGCGTTCATATCTAGGTGCACCCATCACAAGAATGCAGGTCATCGAATCCAGGAAATGTTTGATCTCGATGTTCATCGGATCGGTTATTGCGGTCAGATTGAAACGTCGATTCCAGGAAATTAACTCGGCGGCGTAGCGTTCGAATGCCAGCATTTGGTCCGGTGATAAATCGATGCGCAGAAGTCTCCGGGCTGCGGCTTTCAGCCCCACGTACGTGCTCACGAATTCTACAGCACTCCTCGCATGAGACGGATCGTCGGGCGAAGTTCGCCGACGACGTGCCCCCGATTGTTGCTGACACTTGTAGCACCCTGCACGAGTTCGGCGTGTTCTTCTGGCGATAATGCCTCCAGCAAACGCAGGACTTCCAGGCTGACCAACGAGCGGGCCCGCCGTGCATAGTCGCCATCGGCGATCTTGATCGCCACACCCAGACCGGGCGAATTGGGCCCCAAGCTTCCAGGTCGTATCCCCAGCGCCTGAAAACCCTCCGCGCCCGCTTTGCTTACGATGCGCCCGTTCGTTGCCCGCATCAAACGCGTGTCGAAGCGGCTGGATCCAGCCACCAAAAAAGGATGTGACGTCATCGCAGCAACCACGGCATCACAGGCTTTTAATCGTTTCGAGGCCAATCCATTCGGGTCCACCAGTCGGGCAAAGGCCGTGGACGCCGCATACAATGAAATGCCAAACGTGGGCACGGTGCAGCCGTCAACCCCGACGGCAATTTCAGCCTCTTCGAGGCCACACATCTCAGCGACGATCATCCGGATTCTCCGCTGCACCGGGTGGTCGGGCTGCTCGTAGTCTCCGATGGACTCCTGCAGGAAAGTCGCCGAGGCCAACATGCCGGCATGCTTGCCGGAACAATTATTTCGCAGCGGGGATAACGCCCGACCTTCTTGCCGCAAGCGCTGCGCCGTTTCCCTGTCGAAAGGACGATGGACGCCACAGTGCAGGTCGTTCTCCTCCAAGCCGATCCGCTTCAGAATTGACACAACTGCTGCCACATGGTCATCCGTTCCATCGTGGGAGGCGCAGGCGATGGCGAGTTGTTCCGAAGTGAAACGGAAATGTTCTGCCGCACCCGATTCGAGCAGACACAACGCCTGAAGCGGCTTCGCCGAAGAGCGCATGTAGGTCACGATGCCTGGATCTCCACACCAGGCTTCCAACGTTCCGCTTGAATCGGATATCGCCACGGCGCCATGATGCAGAGATTCTACGGTCTCACCCCGGGTGACATCCAGAACTGCTGCATATTCCATCGACAAATGACCTCGTTAAATCTTCAAATGGGTTTGATAAATGAAACCGCTCGAATGCTTTAGTTTTCGGAAGGATACATTTTTGAATGAAGGTGTATCACACTCGCTTTTAATCTGAGCATACATGTATCAGCCCTGGCAGACTGGACCTTTGTAAAACTCGCGATCAGTTCCTTTGCATAGCCATCGGCGAGTTCGGGAGAACCGCCGCGTTTCGCGAAATCCTGGATTCGATTCGGAATACGCCGCAAGAAGCGCGCCATGTCGTTGACATCGCTGCGCTTGACCAGTCCATCCCTCCCCGAGACAAACTTATACGCACGAAAACGCGCGCCTCTCAGATCGTCGAGACTCTCCAGCCATTGGTCAATGTTTGCGTTCCCAAAGTAAGGGGGCTCTTTGACCGTGACCGCATCCCCAATAAATACGACTTTCGCTTCCGGCAGCACCATCCAAATTGCACCCGGAGTCGGTCCCGGGCGGTGGAGGAAAAGCACCGTGCGTTCTCCGATATGGACCCGCATCTCGACTGAAAACGTCAATTGGGGAACCGCTCGACGCACACCGGTGATGCGCTTCAATCGATCCGCTTCGGCGCCGATCGGATTCGCTCTGCCCTTGAAACTGTCCGACCAGGCACTCATGGCGATTCGTGTGCGATCATGCCCGAGTGTTGGGAAATTGACCACGCGAGCGCCCAGCACGCGGTCCACGTGCGAATCAAGCAACACCATGTAGCGTACATTGCCGAGATCGGACAGCGTACTGATCCAGGTACGCGTATCTTCCACCCGCAGCGGGCAATCCACTGCAATCACACCCTCCTGTGCGACAACCGCACCGAGTAAGACGGCAGGGTATTCGTCCTCGATGAAAACGCCGGAAGCGATCTTGCGCATACCGTTCTCCAAGATTCGGATTCAATGATCTAATTATAATGGAAGGGTAAAATGAAAAGTGGAACCTTCGCCTTGTGTGCTCTCGACCCAGATTTTTCCGCCATGCGCTTCCACTGCGAGACGGCAGAACGCAAGCCCGAGTCCCCTGCCTTTTGGCTTCCCCTTGCGATGAATGCGTGCATATTTCTCGAAGATGCGTTTTTGATCGGCTGGAGGAACTCCGCTGCCGCTGTCTTTTACGCTGACATCGAGAACCCCTTTTGCTTTGTGTGCAGACACACGGATTTTACCGCCCGTTCGCGTGTATTTGATCGCATTCTCCAGCAGATTGGTCATGACTCGCAGGATTAAATCGAAATCGATATCCACCTCGGGCAGTTCCGGCATGGGTTCGATTTCCAGCGTATGCTCTTTGGCTTCAGCCATGGGTCGAACTTCTTCGACCGCTTCTTCGATGAGCGTGGAGACCGATGTCTTTTGTTTGTCGATAACCGCATTTCCTGCTTCGAGACGATCGAGATCGAGCAACGATTCGATCAATCGCGATGCGCGTCGACTGGAACGTTGTGCGATGGAAAGCACGGATTGAAAAGCCTCATCTTCCTTCATCGTCGATGTCTCCAGTACCTCGAGACTCGAAATGATGTTACCGATGGGCGCACGCAAATCATGGAAAATCATCGACGTCAGATCGGAACGCAATTGTTCCAGTTCAATACGTTCGGAGACATCCCGTAAAATCCATTGAAACACCGGTTGTTGATCGATGTCGATACGTTTGACATGAATCTCGATCGGTAAAGTTTGATCTTCACTCTGTGGCATTGGGGGGTCCGACGAGAAGGTCTCACCAGGATCGAGCTGCGCCAATTCCTTCTCTACGGAATCCGCATACGGGATGCCCAACTCGAAGACCGAACGTTCCCGCAGACTCTCTCGTGAATGACCCAGGAAGCGTTCCGCATGACGGTTTGCGTCTTTGATGGAGCCATCTAAATCCGTTATGAGTAAGGGATCGATGCTGTCCTCGAACAAACTGGCGTAGCGCAGCTGTGCGGACCGGGTTTCCGAGAAAAGTCTGGCACGAATGATCGCCGACCCCGCCAGGTAAGCAATGCCGATTAAAAGTTCGATCTGTTCTTCGCGAAAGGTGTCTCCCCGAGGATTGATCGCTTCCAGCACGCCGATCGTCCTGGACTCAGCCAGAATCGGGGCGGCCGCAATGGTGTGGGTGACAAAGCCGGTTTGTTCGTCGATTTTTGGATAGAAACGCGAGTCCTTATTTACGTCGGGAATCACGACCGGCTGGCTGTTTTCGACGACCCAACCGGCGATTCCCTGGCCCCGCTTCAATCGCAGCCCGACCAGATGATCGGCTGACTTTCCACTCACGAATCTGAATTCGAGTGTGTCTGTTGTCTCGTCGAGCAAGGCTACAGAGGCAGCTTCTGCGTCCAGGCTGGACAGGGTTCGTTTCAGGATGCGCTCGATTATTTCATCGATGTTAAGGCTCTCGGTGACCACCTGCGCAGTGTGCGCCAACGCGGAAAGCGCTTGCACTCTGCGTTGGCTTTCGGCGAACAATTGGGCGTTTGCCACCGCCGCTGCCGCCTGTTCCGCAAAAGCCGTGACCAGTTCCACCTCTGCGGGACCGAATACGCCTACACTGTTGCTGTCGACGTTAATAACTCCCACTGCCCGATCACGCACGATCAGCGGAGCCCCGATCCAACTGCGGATGATTTCCGATTCGGGATGTTTTTCCCATTTGATCCAACGTTCATCCAATTGCACGTTATCCACACACAGCGGCTCGACCGTTTTTAACACCGCGCCGGTCAAGGTGTCCAATCCAATGGGCACTTTCAAGCCCAGAATGGCCGCTTCGTCTTTTAATCCCCTCGCCGCGACGAGCATGAGGCTTTCGCCTTCAACTACGAAGATGCTGGCACTGTCGTAAGTGATCAATCGCGCGAGTTGATCGAGTATCTGCGAGAAGACCTGCGTGGGATCGAGCGTCGAGTTGATCGTGCGTGCGATTTCCTGCAGAGTCGACGCGAAACGGCGCCGCTCCTGCTCGGCGGTGAACAGGCGCGCGTTCTCAACTGCCACACTCGCCTGATCCGCGATGGCTTGCAGTAACGTCAGATCATCTTCACTGAAATAACCCGCCTGGGAGTGGACCATGGTGAGCACGCCCACAACACGCTCGCGAAGGAGCAGGGGGACGCTGATCGCCGAGCGGCTGCCTTCATCTGCTTCGTCTGCGCTTTGCTGCAGCCAACGTTCGTCATCGAGTGTACTGGAAACGAAAGCCGGCTTTCGATTCTCAAATACCCAGCCGGCCAGGCCCCGATCGAATGGATCCTCCAATTTCTCGGTGGTATGATCGATTACCTTACCTTCGTAGAAAACCGCCCCCTCCGTCAAATGGCCGTTTTCATCGAGAACGATGATGCTGCCGCTGGCCGCGGCAACTTTTTCGATCGTCAACCTCAAAATGCGCTGCAGGAGTTCGTTGAGATCCAACTCCGAGGTCAACTCGCGACTTATCGAGTAGAGAAGCTCAAGAGAGGCGCGTGCGCGCTCTGTTGGAGGTAAATTCGATGTCATTGAGGCCACTTACCCTTCGGCGGCGGTTTCGGATATCGCCATCGACGCTTACTCGATCGAGCATACACCGTCGAGAAGGATTTGTGTACTGGTGCGAGTATAGCATAGGGGCATGTGCGAGCAAACATTATTCATGCCCTATTCGTATAGTAAAAAAGGCATAAATAATAGACCGCCCGAAAGGCGCCTCTACACACTTTTACCCGATTTTTGCCATTCAAGAGTCAAAAACACCGACTCTCGGCCTTGATTCTAACTTATAGAAGAGCCCTGGCGGCGTTCAGGAAACCGAAAAAAGCGCGGCTCAATCCCTCCTGCGCTCGCGCTTACTCTTCAATTCCTCCCGAAAAACGAGTGACAATATAACATTGACGATCCCAACGATAATGGCACCCAGAAACGCAGCCCACACCGAGTCGACGGTGTATCCAAACCCCGGCGTGAACGAATTTCCGATCCACCCCGTGAGCCAGAACAGAAATGTATTGATGACGAGGACGAACAACCCCATGGTCAGCACGATCAGTGAACAACTGAGCAGCTTCAACAACGGACTCAATACATTGTGAACCAGGGTAAAGACCAATGCCATCGCCAAGATCGCCAGACCGGTGGTGTTTTCCGCATGAATTCCCGGGATCCATCCGGTTCCGACCGTGAGATACAGTGCGATCATATTTATGACCCATCGCAGCGCAAAACGATTCATCCCTTTCTCCTCTACTGCAAACCTCGAACATGGATCCCCAACACAGATACCTTGTACCGCGTTGGAATTGTATCCGTTCGGAATGCTTCACTCGATAAACAACTCGACGTGGTGCCCCTCTTCCTCGTCCACGATGTCCACAACCTTACCCGTCAGGCCTTGATTCAGGGCATCGATCATTTCTTCCATGGCGACTTCTTGCTCGATGGAAGGCACGAAACGCGCCCCCATGCGCAGGCCGACGTTCACCAAATCGATCGGCAGGTTCACCTTGACGGATTCCTTCCCCGTTCGCAAATCGGTCACCCGGACACGCAGCCAGCGTGCGTCACCGCTCTGGATCGTCTGCTGCAACTTTTGTTTTGCCAGCGCAGAAAGAAGGCGCGCACCTTCATCCGCGGAGATCTTTCCCTCCTCGACCATCTTCAGGATTTTCATCCGTTCATCTGTCGTAGCCATAACTAACTCCTTACCCAACAATTCTTTGGGATCAATTTCACTTGTCTCCGATACTGCACCACGATTACCACCCGCCACTGCGGATCAACCCAGCGTAACTTCCACTTGCTCTCCCTTATCGCCTTCCGTGATGTCGATGAGGATTGGCGGTCCCTGCGCCAGATTATTTTCCAATTCATCCAACGCGAGCAGGATCTCATCGACTCCGGTCCGATCGAGCCCGGGTGCATAATGACCGAAATTTCTCAGTCCCCACGCCGCGAATCGGGTTGGAATGGGCAAGCGAACGCTTAACTTTTGCGCGCGTCTCCCCTTGTGTTCGAATATCCGTAGATGCACCCAGGGGGAATGTATCGTGCCCACACCCAGAATCGCAAGCACGGCGCCCAGCAGTAAAAGCGGCCCCGCACACAGCCACCACCAGCCCCCTAACGTGGCTACACCCCAACCGAAAACGAGAAACCCGAATCCAATGGCGAAGAGAATCAGCCACCAGGAACGAGTCTGCAGGGGATCTTGCGCATCAGGCTGATCCGCTTCTTTTTCCACGGACGGACTTCTTTGTTCCATGAGCAGGCGCTCGGCTTCTTCAACATCGATTTGCCCCTGCTCCAATTGCTGGAGCACGTCCATGTTTTCCAGTGTTTCCCCGTCGGTTTTTACGTCCTGCGAGTCCATATCGTTCGACATCATCTTCTCCTTATTCTCCCGCAAGCACTTCTTGAATTTGGGCACCAGGCTGTGCTTGCTGGTAAGTTTCTTGATCCGCATTTGCGGTTTGATCTGCCTGCAGCATCCGCCCCATAGCGACGCCGGCGATCAGGATAATGACGCCCGCAAGGACAAACGTCTCTCGCAGACCGAGCATGCCTGCGACCCATCCAGCGAGGCCCATAGATAATAGATTCGTCAGCGAGGATGCCATGTCCATCACCGACCCCGCCCTTCCCAATAAACCTTCCGGAACGCCGCGCTGCAGCATCGTGCTCAGGCTTGCGTTTATCGGTGGAAGGGTAAATCCGATCAGCGGCATGGCCGCCACAATCAGGCTCAACGCCGGCGCTAACCCAAACGCACCAATCCCCAGGCCCAAACCGATCATCGCCACGACCGAAATCTTCAGCGATGTAAGACGTTTTGCGAGCGCACCGATCGATAGTGCTCCGAGGACCATGCCTGCGCCCTGCGCAGTCTCGATTCCGCCCAGGACTTTTGGATCGACGACGAATGCGTCGCGAAGGAAGGGAACGAAGAGCACGTTCACCGCACCGATACCCAACATGGCGATGCCGATTCCCAGAGTTACACCTTGAAGCAAGCGGCTCTGAATCACGAATCGGACACCTTCGCGGAAATCCTGCATGGCTGATCTTGAGCTTTCCCTCGAAGCAACTGCTCGGGTGACCACCCCGCTGATGCCCAACACGAGAACACCCGATACCATAAAGCTTGCCGAATCGACCCAGAATGCTGCCTGGGTTCCCCAAAAGCCAATGACCAATCCTGCCAGGGCAGGGCCAGCAAGTTTGGCAATCGTATTGCCCAACTGCATGGAGCCATTCGCGGACATCAATTCATCCTGACGAACCAGAGACGGCAGCAGCGCCGTGCGTGCCGGATAGAAGAAGACCCCAAACGAAGCCAACAAGAAGGCGGTCAGGATGGCAACGGGTAAATCCGTTGAGGACTGCAGCAATAGATACCCCGGTGCGATGATCGCTCGTGCCACATCGGAAAAAACCATCACTCGTTTACGATCCCAGCGGTCCACCAACGTTCCGGCGAACAATCCCAGCACCAACGTCGGCAGTGCATAGGCGATCAGAACCAAACTCAACGCTTGGGCCGACGCCCCCGCACTATCCGAAAGGTCGTCGATGCGAATCGCGATGGCCAGAAAGCTGAACGAATCGCCGGCCGCCGAGATCATCTGTGCCAACCAGAGTAGTCGGAAATTCCGATTTCGTACCATTGAATGCCTCGCTCTCAAGAAGTACTTCTGAATTACCTGCGCCTTTTATTCCATACCGTCCGCAGCGAGCGATAAAAATCCGGGAGCCGTGATCGACTTTAATCCCTCATTTCCTTCTTCATCCAGGTTAATCGTCTTTTTTCTTCGAAACCCAAATCACGCAGTTGGTCTTCGGCAATCCCCGTGGGATATTCCAGCTCGATGCGAGCCTTCCGGAGCGGAAGATCACCCAAACCACACACCAACAATTCACGCTCGACATGATCGTGTGCTTTCGGATCGACGACCAGCAGCATACGCCAGGCGTCGATCTCGGGACCCCAGCGCAAACTCAGACTCCCCACCAAGACATCCTCCTCACACACGACCCAATGTCGTTCTCCTCCCATTAACATCGAATCCATCAACCCCATCGAGCGGTAGACGCTCGATCCCGGGGGATAAGGCCAAATCAATCCTTCCGGGTAAATGCGTCGAGCCAACGCCACCTGCTCCTGCCATTCCTCCCGGAATCGCGCTCTGGCGCGCCCCGTCGTCATCGAGCGGAACCTGCTCCGCTCGAATTTGCCGACCCAGGTCGTCCGCCTGGCGATCGTCTCGAAACCGAGCTGGGTATACAATTCCTGCACACCGCGATTGTCGCTTTCCGTCTGTAAAAGCAGTACACGGCCCTTATGCTCGTGAACGTACGCAACGCATGCTTTTACCAGCCGGCGCGCGATTCCCTGGCGTTGAAAGTCCGGATGTACAGCCACATTGACCAGGATCCAGCGCCGGGCGTGGCCTCCGACCGTCAGCACGCTGGCGTTCCCTACGAGTCGCCCTTCGACTTCCCAGACGAAGCCGTGCGGCCGGGCTGCAGGTGGCAGCAGAGAGAAACTCAAAATCCACCCGAGCCAACCCAAGCGGCCCATGAATTTCATCCAGCCCAGCATCCGTTCGCTTCCCGCTTCCAGATTGCTGGAGAAGGCAACCTCGATCAACTGCGCCAGGGCACGCATATCCCGCTTCGGATCGACCGGGCGCATGCCGGTCGCCGGGCCGGAAGATCGCGTCAGGATTGTCGCCGTCACGCCTCACCCTCCAGAGCACCGAGCAACTTCTCCGCTTCCTCGACGTTGATTTTTCCGTCCTCGACCATACGCAGAATGGTCATGCGCTCTTCGTCGCTTACTTCGGCGGACTTCGATCCATACTTGCCGAAAGAAATGCGTACATTCTTTCCATCGGAAGCGCCATACGTCGCAGCTCGTTTCTGCGCCCTTTCCGCCTTCCTGCGAGCTTTGGAGACGGACTTTCGCACTCGCTCCGCGATGCGGTCGGCGTCGAATGCAAATGCGCCGCCGACGATGGCGCCCACGCGAGCTTCCATCTCCGCCGCGCTCGCTTCCGCCCGATTCGTGATGTCGTCTATCCAATCCTCGGTACTGAACGATTCATATTTGCCCACACGCAGCCACAAATCGCCTCCCGACGTAAGATCGACGTCCCCTTGCCCGTCGCCAAGACGAAATACGACGCCCTCTTCGGCTTCTTCGAATTCTCCCGGTTCCACCAGCACCAATTCACCGCCCGCGTTCACTTGCACGTTCGCCGAAGATTCTTCCGGCAGGTAGCAAGTCAGATCGCTGCCCGTAACGACGCGCGAAGCCGCCTCTTTCTGCGGAACGATTTCTACACTGGCGTCGCCCCCGACAGTGACATCGACGGCCCCTTGTACAGCCCGCAGCACGAGATCACCGCCAATTGCATTGCAGCGCACGGCACCTTCCACTTTCTCGATGACTGCGTCCCCGCCTACCTGCGCAACGACCAGATCGGAGTCCATCTTTCGTGCGGTAAGATCGCCGCCAATCCATTGGATTTCGGTACGTCCGATGCGCTTCAAGCGCAGATCACCACCTACACTCTCCACTGCCAACGATTCGCTCAAACCTTTCGCATGGACATCTCCGCCCACACGTTCCACTGCCACTGGAATGGAAGCGGGCAGGTAGACCAATACAGCCGAGCGTGCGGAAATCGAAATTTTGTCCTCATCCTGCACGACCTTCAATTCACCGTAGTCCGGTGCCTGCGCTTCCAATTTCGATCCGCTTCTCCCGGAAATGCGCAAATCTCCACCGATTGATTCGATTCGCACCTTCGTCTTCTCATCCACATCCAAGTTGAATTTTTCCATTTTATTTTCCTCATTCTTACGTTCTTCAGAATTTCTATTCGCCCTCCAGAAGACGCATCGCATCTTCCGATGAGATTTCCCCGCTGGCCAACTCATCCAGGATGCGGTGGCGTTCGTCATCACTCAACCGCTGTGGCTCAGGCCCCACGGGAAATCCCAAAGCCCGGATGACCTGCGTCAAGCGCCCGCGCAGCGTGGGGTAGGACAACCCCAATTCGTCTTCCATGCGGCTGAGTTTCCCCTCGCAGCGAATGAACGTTTCCACAAAGGAGAGTTCCTCTTCCGAAAGCCGTCCAAAACGTCCGAGGCTGAAATGACCTTCGATGGTCGTGTCGCAGCTGCGGCAGTGATAGCGGGTGATCTCAAGCGCTTGATCACACACGGGACACGTGGATAACATGGTATTCATTGGCCACACTCCATCAAATCTTGCGGATAACGGATCGCTCCACAACCCATTCTCCTCATCGAGGAGCTGTATGTCGATACGAAAGGATATTGTTCCTGTTTATAGATCATTCGACTTTCAGCTAACACTTTGATTTGATCCGATATTCGAAGTCAACGTCTGTTCCGCGATCGTTGAATATCGCTGCTGGATGCGCTGGCCAGCGGATGCCAGCCAACCACCGAGGCGGAATGCAGCAATGTAATAGAAGTGCGGTCGCTGGTTTACTCCGCTCACCATCGAGCGAACCCATCGCTCGTGAGCCGCATCACAACGTAATGCTTCGATTCTCGCTTCGCTTGTGATTACTTCGCTCCATCGTAACATGATCCACTCCCTTTCCCATTCACGAGCGTCATACGCTTCGTTTTCATCTCCCGATCTCCATCCTGTCTGTTTCCACAACAAATTGAACTCGAAATAGATATTTCTTATCTTTTGTTCATTATTTGTCAGAATATAGCACAATATTATTGATATTGTCAAGTATGTGTTCAATATTATTCATCTTGAGATAAACATTATTGAATCCCGCGATTTTTAGCACCAAATTCAATAGATTCGCCTACATCTCCGGATTTGTGTCTGTTACAATCGGACAAACCTTTATCGAGGGAAGAAACGATGCCAAAGCTTTTCATTCCCGGGCCGACAAACGTCGCAGACGAAGTGCTCGAGGCACAAACGAAAGCTGTGATCGGCCACCGCAGCCAGGCGCTTGCCGATCTCATGGGCCGAATTCAGCCGATGTTGAAACAGGTATTTCAAACCGAAAATCGGATTTTCATCACCGCATCGTCGGGAAGCGGGCTGCAGGAAGGTGCGCTGCGCAACTGCGTCGCCGAACGATTATTGATCTGCGTCTGTGGTGCCTTCGGAGAGCGCTGGCATGCTGTTGCCCTGAGCAATGCGATCCCCGTCGATCGCCTCGACGCCACCTGGGGGGAACCCAACACGGCGGAGCAAGTCGTTGCCGCACTCCAACGCAAGAATTACGATGCGTTGGCGATCGTCCACAACGAGACCTCGACGGGAGTCGAGAATCCCCTCGCAGACATCGCCTCGCGCGCGCGCCAGGTCAATCCCGATTTAATGATTCTTGTGGATGCCGTCTCCTCAGCCGCCGGCGTCGATATCCCCGTGGACGAATGGGATCTCGACGTTTTGCTGACCTCCTCCCAAAAATGCTTCGCCCTCCCACCGGGCCTCGCCTTTGCGGCCGTCAGCGAGAGAGCACTGCAGCGTGCCGAGAACATCCCGTATCGCGGCTGGTATTTCGACTTTCTACTCTACAAGCGATACCTGGAGCGCAACATGACTCCCGCCACGCCTGCAGTCACCCTGCTTTATGCCCTCGAGACGCAGCTCGGACGTATCCTCGAGGAAGGAATCCGGGCGCGCTTCGAACGCCACCGCGAACTGGCCCAACTCGCGCAATCCTGGGCGCAGGATCGTTTTGCCCTCTTCGCCGCCGAAGGGTATCGTTCGAAAACGGTCACGACCGTGCGCAACACCCGCGGTATCGACTTCAACCAACTCAGTTCTTTCCTGCAAAAAAGCGACATGGTCCTGGCCAACGGCTACGGGAAACTGAAGGGCGAAACCTTCCGCATCGGACACATGGGGGAGACAACGTCAGCGGATCTTCAATCGCTGCTCGGCCAGATAGACGCCTTTCTAGCCCTACGAGAATGACGACCATCGATCTGCAACTAAGCGGCAGCGCTTACGGTGGGGAGGCCTTCGGACGCGACGAGAACGGCAGGATGACCTTCACGGCCTTCGCCCTGCCCGGCGAGACGGTACGCGTAGAAATCATCGACGAACGCAAACGCTGGGCGCGCGCCCGACTCGTGGAAATCCTCGAAGCGTCTTCCGAGCGGATCGATCCGCGCTGCCCACATTTCGCCGTGTGCGGTGGGTGTCATTATCAGCACGCCCCCTACGACACCCAGTTAAAAATCAAAGCGGGCATTCTGCACGATCAACTCGTACGCATCGGCGGTTTCGTATCGCCCCCTACGGAATCCATCGTTCCCTCGCCATCCCCCTGGAATACGCGCAACCAACTTCAATTCTCGTTGGCAGACGATGGCCGCCTGGGTTTCATGGCCGCGAGCACCAACGATGTCGTACCCATTCAAGAATGCCACCTTCCGCTCCCTGAAATCGACGAGGTCTGGCCCCGCATCGATGCCGCGGAGCGATTCGACATCGAGCGCATCATCCTGCGCACGGGCACGGACGGTGAAGTATTGATCGCACTGCAGAGCGAACTCGAGCC
>DAOUEE010000076.1:0-7730 GCA_034430695.1 Anaerolineales bacterium
ACGAACGGAAGATGGGGCAGGATGACGTGGGCAAACACGAACTTCGGGCCGGGAATGACGTCGAGGGAGGGCAGCGTGTCGAGAATGTACTGCTGCCGGGCGATATGACCGCTATATGAAACACCGAAGGCCATTCGATTGAAAAGGATCGAAATCTTGGCAGGGTAAACCACAATCGATTGCGAGAGCAAGATCGATTCGAAGGGATTCAAGCCGTGGATGATCGGATCGAGAAGAAAATCGGCGGACGTGATGTCGGTCAGAGAGAAACCCGATTCGAACGTGACGATGTTATACCCCATCTCCTTAAAAGTCTGCATGACCAGGTTCTGATTCAGATAGCTCGACAGCACACTCGCCGGGACGGTTCTGGGTTCCGTCTCTGGGATCACGTTCTGTACGTAATCGAGATTCAACGAAGCGATAAGACTCAAAGCAGTCTTTGTGTAGTTGGCGATACTTTCCCGAGCGACGTAGCAGCCTTCTGATTCGAGAAAGTCGAGAAAACCCGAATTGTCGTAGTCATAGATTTCCCGCAGCACATCGGCTCTGCCATACGCGTCCAGGATCAGATAATACACATCCGGCAGCGCGGCGGCATCGTCCCTTCGTTCAACCTCGATCGCCGCACTCGTGTTTCGCTTCGTGTCAAATTTCATCACCGTGACGATATGCCGGCCGATGAGGATCGCCGAGGTGATGATCGAGGAAAGCACGAGGATATTTATCAGCACGTCCATCACCCGCAGCCAGGAGGCGCGTTTGTGGATCATGAAAATGATCCCAATTACGAGGCAGAGCGGAACGAGGAACATGATCGTCAGTGCGATGCGATTCTCGTCTTCCTGAATGCCTGCGAACTTCGACCCGAACAAGTTAGTCAGCGCGGAGGTCATCCATGAAGGAATCCGTCCGGACTGCAGGAGACCGAGCAGGAGCAGTGAGCTGGTAACCGCCGAGGTTTTCCAACCTTTCGAGATTTTCTTGATCCCGATGAACAACACGACGGCCAGAAGGAGGTAGATCAGGCTGGGCCGTACGATCCAGGCCAACTCGACCCGATCCACGTTCACACCCAGCAAAGCAAGCACGGGCATGAGTGCGACGCCCACAACCTGAAGGATGGCGATGGATACTGGACTTTTACGTGTCGTTGATTCTTGCATGATCGTAGATGATAAAACAGAAGCGGTCCGAATAAAAGAATCTGGGCGATATCGCACAGCCGCCATCGGATGGTTGCGAATCTGGAATCAAAACAAGAAGGGTATGAACCTTTTAGTGGTTTCCATGTAGGCCGCATACGGCTGGCCGAAGCGCACCAGGTTGTCCGCCTCTTCCACTCTGGCGGTGGCGTACAAGAATACGATCAGCAAGGCAAGGATCAAGAAGCCGAAACCCGAAGGCGATTTCAAGAACACGCCCAATCCGAAAAGCAGCAGCGAAGCGTATAGCGGATGGCGGATAAAACGGTAGGCGCCATTGGTGACCAATTCCGTAGTGTTTTCCAGATCTTCATCCGGTGCACCAAACGAGCGGAGCATATGAAAACCGTGAAGTGCGAGTAGGAGAGAGCCGGTGAGCAGCAGCCAGGAAACGATCTGCATTGCAGAAGCCGGATCCAGAAACCAGGAGTCTGCATTGAGAACGACCAGTCCGAGCGTACACTCGAAGGCGAAGAAACGAAAGAAACGGTGACGATGCGGCCGGCGCAGCGTGAATATTACCAACGAGATCGAGAGCAGGATAAAAAGGATGAAATACGTCATTCCGATATTGTCCCTTTCTTTCCAGACGCGGTCAACATAGAACTCGACCACCCACAGCTACGCCTTTCCATGTAGATCGTTGAGGTGCACCAAGTCGTCTTTAGCATACTATTGAAATTCGATCTCAACAAAATCAACTTTCACGGATCGCCCCAGCCACGCGCCGATTCTCCAATCATTGAAAGATCATTGAGACCGGTGCGAATGGTACTCAGTTCTCGCATGACCAAATGCTCATTTCATTTTGACGCAGGGATCGGTAATAATGGGAAGCAGTTTTGGGGGAAATCCTGTGTATGTGGTGGTACCGTGCTGGATGACATTCATTTCTCTAAAAACCACGTTCAGACCAATGCCAGCTTTATCAGCGCCGGCTGGGTTTCTGCGGGTTTCATCGCCGAGCGGTTTGCCCGGGAAGGATCGAAGGGAGAGATCGCTTTCGACGATGCTTGCATGCACCTCATCGCCGTGAACTATCTGCTACACAACATGGGCTTTTTCACCATCTCGAGAAACGGCGCGTTCGATCTCAAAATCTCCCTCGAAACATTGTTGTCCGCCTGGAAGACGCACTGCCAATCATGGAACGACGTACCTCCTCCGGCATACGTTTCCCCCGATCATTATTTTCGCATCCCGGAAGCCACCGCCTTATTGGGCACATACTGGTGCATGAATCAACCCGGCAGCGATGAACCAATGTATGGATTGGTACGCGGGATGAACCTGATCTATCCCTCCTTGTGGATGCTTTCCATTCATTGGCTCGATCGAGCGGATCCCGTTCACTTCGACCGCCTGGATTTTTCCGCGCTCGAAATTGCGGCAGCAGGATTCAAGCTGGATCATCCGCACCATCCGATATTCTTGCCCTATACGCCAGGTCTTCCACTTTCCTCCGACTCAGCACCGATTAACGGATAATCTCCCAATCAACAACGTCCGTTCAGAAGAACTTCCATCTCTGCTGATGTAAAGCACGCTTGACATGGCATCCTGTTTATGCTACCATTCTAAAGTAAAGCCGGCTTTACAATGGAGAAGGAGAACCCATGGCAGACAAGGTCATTAACCGTATCAAAAAATACCGACTCCGGCATGAGCTGACCCAGGAAGATCTTGCCAACGCCGTTGGGGTTTCGCGCCAGAGCATCAACGCCATCGAACGCGGCCGGTACGTTCCCAGCCTGCCGCTGGCGTTACGCTTCGCCCGTTTGTTCGAGACCTCGATGGACGATTTATTTCAACTTCAGGAGGAAGCCTAAAATGGCAGAATATCTTAGTGCGTTCTTGAATTTCTTCAAACCCGACGAGCGCTTCATCATGCATCGCTACCGATCCTCTCGCGTTGCCCTGATCGTGATGGTGGCGATGATGGCCGTATGGTTTGAATACGAATACTTCGTGAACGACACGATGCGCTGGGATTTGTTGATCATCCTCAGCGCATCGCTGGTAGCCAAAGTCGGGTCAATGATCTATTACCGGCTCAGACAATAAAACCTCAGGGCGTACACTCCGGGGGCGGCGTACCGCTGTAGGTCGGGTTGACCGCCGATCCGGTCTGCACGAAGGTTGCGCCGTCCCAGGTGTACTCCAAAAACTGGCGGTTGCAGGGGCAGCAATTCGGTTCTCCGTACAGATAGAGCGACTCCTCCATCACGATCGTGTCCCCGACTTTACTCCAGGAACCATGAACGCCGTCGTCGGTGTAAACGTTCGTCATTCCCGCGCCGTTCCAGACGTAGATCTTGAGCAGCAGCACAGCACCCGAACCGCCGTACACTTCGGGGACGATCAACAGCTTCTGGCAGCCGAGGAACTCGTAGTAGCCGGCTTCATCCTGGATCTGCTTGATCATCGGATCGCCGCCGGCATAATTCCAGACATTGACCCACGAAGAACCATCCCAGTTGTCCACAGAGACGGTCTTCCCCGACGACCCCCCGTCCGTGATGCGCACGCGTTGGTAGGTGCCGTCACAGTTCAAACTCACCCCACCCGGCGGCGGCGAATCGGTCGCCGTCGGCGTCGGGCTGCCGGGCGGTTCGGTTGACGTCGGCGTGGGCACCTCGACGGTGGGGGTTGCGGTTTGTTCTGCCGCCGCGGCGATCGTCTCGAGGGCGAACGCGGTCTGCGTTGCGGCGACGCTCGTGGCCACCAGATCGTCATTATGGATGGCTTCCGGCGTCGGCGTCGACGTGGGTAATCCGCACGCCATAACGGTGCCCACGAGCAGCGCAAGGACGGTGATCGGGAATCGGACCGTACGTGGTTTCATACTGCCTCCTCACCCCTATTAACGGTTAACCTGGTTGGATGTGACAGGCGGCAGCGCCATCGCAGCGGAAGATCGAAACACAGCGCCGCATTCATCGCGCATCGACCGGCCGTGTCAGACGTTTCCGCCCGAAGTAGAAGAATGCGCCTATTGCCACGTAAAGAATGCCAACGGCAACGATGATGAATTTCGGCAGCGCACACCAGCGGGCAACTTCCGGCCAATAGGCAAGCTCGGTCCCCAGCAGTATCCGGATCAGGGCGTAGTTCTCCAGGGAATCCAGCAGCCCTGCTCCGACTTGTGCCCAGGCCAGGAACAATCCGAGAGACGAAAGAATGCGGAAACGGGACGACAGCACTCGCGAGACCAACACGCAGCCCAACCCGATACAAATTGCGTAGGAAAAGAGAAAGAGATAATCGAGACCCAGATTCAGGCCGGCGAACGTCTGGCCGGCCTGTCCCCAGGAAGCGACGATCGTCTTGGCTTTCTGCAGCGTTCCCGCAAACTCAAAGGCGACGATCCCCGAAGGCGCTTCCGCGGTCTGTAATGGTGACCCGAGCGCTTGCAGGCTGGCCCCAACAGCGAGCGTCAAAATCAATGCGGCCACGAATACCGGCTTCTGCGCTTGTTCCGCAATCCAATCGAAGGGGCTCGTTATTTTCACACTTCACTCCTCCCGGTTTGAATTTCGACCCTGCCGCCGTTGTCACAAGCTTACAGCATTGTAAATGCACTGGATGGAATTGCAAAATGCAGCTTCATTTCCGTCGATACGTTATCACGAATCGCCGCACCGGTGGAGACTCATCGTCCATGAAATCCTGAAATGCTTGCTCCACCAGACCGTGAGAGTTAAATCCACCCAGCTCTTCCCGCGTGAGCGGCCAGGGAGAATTCCCGGGCGGATCATCATCATCCCTGCCGCGAGCGACGAGCAGCAACGTTCCGCCAGGAGCCACGAGGGCGGCGATAGCCGTCATCGCCTGCGGACGGAGATCTACCGGCAAGACCTGCAGCGTGTACGATTCGAGGACGAAATCGAAGAATTCTTTCCACGCCCCGGGGATCCGGAATAGATCCGCAGCGACATATTTCACGTCGGATGTCGGAAACCTGCGGCGGCACCAGCGAATCGCGGTGGACGAAACGTCGAACGCCGTGGTCGCGAAACCGCGCTGCGCCAGTTCCTCGGCATCGTCTCCCAATCCACAGCCTACGACCAGCGCCTGTTTCACCGCGCCGTCGATATTGTTTCCTTCCAGCCAACGGACCAGGTTCGGATTCGGAACCAGGTCGGCCCAGGAGATGGCCGCCGGATCACCCTGCGCCTGGACGTACATCGATTCGAACGTATTCAAGGAATTCTCCGCCAAGATTTTTCGATCAATTGCATCCAAACACAGACTTCGAGCTGTGGATAGAAAATCCCGGGAACCGGATTTGCGACGTGAGTATAAAGGCGATTGTAGCCACGCGGGGAGAAGATGCAAGCATAATAACACGATCCACTTCGATGGTGAGATCCGACGTGGATCGCGGAGTCCTTGGTCCCTTCGTGTTGGGAATTACCAGATGCCCGGCAGCAAGCGGTAGCGCACCCGCTCGGTATAGGCTTTATAGCCATCGAGCTCGTTTTGCAAATCCCGATCCTCGAGCGCCGTGCGCACCACGAACAATCCCGCATTCAACACACCGAGCAGGAAGGCCCACCAGGAAGCCAGCAGCAGCGGCAGGCTCAATTCGTACAAGATCGAGCCCACGTAGCCCGGATGGCGCACGAAGCGGTACGGCCCGCCGCTGGCGACGGCGTGTTCGCGCTCGGTTTGAATGCGCACGATCTGCGAGAAGTAGGCGTTCGATCCCGTCGCCCAAACCACCAGCGCGTAGCCGGTCCCCGCGGCAACCAGGGCAGCGATTTGCAGCATCGCGGGGAACTCTCCCGACCAACCAAAGCGCCGATCGAGTCCGGCGACGACCAGGCGGGCCAGGGTCGTTAACCCAACCACGCCCATGATGGCCGTGTCCCAGGATTTACCGCCCTTACGAGGACCCAATCGCTCGGCCAGCAGATCCGGATTGGTGCGCATGATAACCACACCCGTGGCGATGGTCCATACGAAAGTGATCGCAACTACCGCCCAGGCCGGCCACCATGCGAGTGTGCCGGCCGACCAGAACAAGGCCACACCGAGGATGATCGTTCCCATCGTTTCTCGGATGGCAAAGCGCAGTAACAGTTTATCCTTCATTGCATCCATCTCCCGATTCGAATACGACGCCCACTATTGCAGCACTAGTTGGCGAATATGATTTCCAGCAGGTTGCCCGGGTCGTCGGACCCTTCGAGCGTTTTCAGATTGTAAATTTCGGTACAGCCGCATTTCCGGCACGAAACGTAAGCATAGCTGTAGGGCTGAATCTCGAACAAGCGAGATAGTCCCGTGCCCGACATGGCCAAACGCTCGACGTGTCCACCACGGCTGCCGCATTTTTCGCAAACGAAAGCTTCGCTCAACTGAACTTCGGTGTTCGCCATAGATCCGCCTTCCTCAATCGCTGCGGATAACGTTTGGCTACAAACGTTTTTTAGATTTAGGGGCAGTATACTATACCGGCAGGAAGCTGCCGGAAAGGAGGCTGTCGCCAGGCTGGCACGTGGCTTGTACGATGAGGAATAAATTCCAGCCTTCAAGCAGGAAAATTGTGGGGATTGCGCCTCAGCAACAGCAGCCCCGGACGCCCGTTAATCCAGCACGAAGGATTCCCCGATCGTGACGAACGTCGATTGGTAGCGAGACCAATCCGATTCGTCGACGTACAGCGAAACCACCCAAATCCGGGTACCATCGGCATAGAAATAGATGTATTCCTTGACGGGTTGTGAATAGACAACCTCGCGCACCGTGAGGCGCCCGGCGGGCAAGCCGTTGATTTCGAGATTGCATTCCGACTTTTCGATTTGGATGCCGAGCGCTTCGAAGTAAGACCGGACTTCAGTACACACGTCCTCGACGTCCACAATGCCGTACTGATATTGAAATTGAACCGTGATCCCGGCGAGCCAGATACCTTCATCGTCGGAATCTTCGGCCTCGAATTTGACCGTATCCCCCGCGAATTGCTCTTCGAGTACGTTCCAACGTTCGGGCAAGATGATGTGAAATCCGAGTACCCCGTGTGCCATCCAGCCCGCCGGCGGCGGCGTCGAAGTCGGTGTGGGCGAAAACTCCGAAGTTGGCTGGACCGCCTCACCAGGGGTGGATGTCGCCGTTGGCTGTAACGTCGGGGTCGGCGTGTACGTTGGCGGGAAGGTCGGTTGCACTCGAGGAGACCCGCTCACAGGCTGGCTGTTTCCCCCCTGGCTGGTTCCGGCATTCTGGTTAAACGTGGAAATGTCACAGGCGATTGCGGCGCAGGTCAACATGATAAAAATTAAGAGAAGGGATTTCTTTGCGTTCATACAACAACCTCGTTCGAGCATTACGGAGCGCTGTGCTGAGACGATTATGGCAATCGAATGGTGCACACTCTAACCCACTCTACGATAATTCGCAAGATTCGGATAGTAGGTCTTGCAGCCCATCATTCGGATTGAACGTTCAACACCGCATCCATATTCGGCGTCCACACGTTCCGCTGCACCCGGTCGGCCATCTCGGCCACACACGCCAACGGCA
>DAOUEE010000077.1:0-14388 GCA_034430695.1 Anaerolineales bacterium
GACACCCATGCTGTCCAGCGTTGGGACTGTTTGCGTAGATGCATTGGGATGATTCCGACTAATTATAGGATCTGATTCTTGGTTGAACCCATGGAGTCCGCTAGATGTGGGGTTTAAGCCTTCTCCTGAAGCACCCGCGAGCAGGATACCTGCAGAAACGATCGTTGCTCGGCTTGCCAGATTCGAAGCCATATCCTTTGTTTTCAATGCAATTTCTACGGCGGAACCATATACTAATTTTCCAATTATTGAATTTATCGCTATGAAAATCGATATGACACCAACGGCGATAAAGTAAGCAAAAATTGTATTTGATACAGATGCATGATCACTCGAAATGAATATCGCAATAACCTTTGAAAAGATTCCCAGCATGAGCATATTTACAGGCCAAAGGATGAACGCGATAGTAGTTATTTTTAGCCATAAACCTTGAAGCCAGCGAAAGGGCTGTAGTACACCAATGATTAGGACAATCGGAGCAATAGCTACAATAAATATGGTGATAACTTTCGTTGCAAACCATGATACTGTGAGTACTGCGGTGTATGCAATTAATAGTAGGAGGCTGAAGATGATAAGACTTATAAGTAAAAGCACACCGAGTTCTGTGAATTCAGTAGGAGACGGTATGAGTGCATTTGCCAATTGGGTCACGCCGATTCCATGAATGATGTCGGTATTCGATTTAATAAACTGCGAAAAGATAGCGCTTTCCAATGCTTTCGATAGATCAATCGTCTTTTCTAATAGGAAAAAGCTCGAGGCTGCTGCGGCGATACATATAAACCACTTTAGGAAGGATTCACGAGTTACAGCATAACCCGTGATTGATGTAGCTCCATCTTTCAGAGCGCAGGATACGACAAGGCTGAGAATCAAAGGCGCCAAAATGCCTGCGATACTTATCGAAGCTTTCCAGGCACTGTGCCGCACATTCTTTAAGTTATCTTCATAACCAGGTATTCTTTCTTCAAATTCGAATAAAGCATTACCAATTTTGGATCTTGTTCCGCGTTCCATTTCCAGGAACAACTCGTAGAGGGTTTTCTTGATACCTCCCGATAGGCCTTCATAGGGGAAATAAATCTCTTTTACCGTCTTTTGAGTATAGCCTTCGTTATCATTTGGGACAGGCGTTGATTGAGTTTCAGGTAGAGGAGAAGGGGGAGGCTGGCGGTTTTCCAGTTCACCTCCGCCAATTTCACTCATTACGATAGAAGAAGAGTAACTCGGATCATCAATTACGATATCGTTCAGATCCAAGTATATTGTTGAATAGGACGAAAATTGGCTGCTTTGTGTACTCGTTGATTGAATACCTTCTACGAGCACGAGTAGGATCGTCAGAATCGCAATCATACCAATAATGAGCGATTTGATCCGTTGTTTTTGCATCGTCCATCCACCTTTACAATTCAGATGCGGACTACCTAATCACGGGATTGCTGATCGTGCCGATTTCGGAATCTACGGCAAGCTTAGTGGAAACGCTGTCAATGATCGTATTGACAATGGGCAATGTCATTAGCCCAATCACGAAGATGATGATTCCACCGACAAGATTTAGCATCTCCATCGATACACGTCCGGTTGCTCCAAACGCCTGTGCGGCTTGCGCACCTAATCCTGCTTTGACCGTTCCGACGGCGAAAACGATAAACATCAATGCATAACAGATCTTGATAGCTAGTTGGCCAAGGTCGTTGAAAATGTCGATGAAGGTCATGGCAGCATCGTCTGTGCTGCTCCCGGTAGATCCATCGGCAAAAGCCGTGATTCCGGGTGTGAGGCATAATGAAAGGAATAAGGCGCAAACCGTGATGGTTGCCAATCTGACAGCAAGGATCTCGATCAAGTCTAACTTGACCAGTATTTCGTTATACCGAGTTGTAATGTAGTCGATCACTTGATTACCTCCTTTTGAGTCCCAAAATGGATACTGCTTTAAGTAGTTACAAGATTGATTACCACATCCAAAATCCCTTGTGCAATCGCCACGGCGGTAATTGAAAGCGCCAATCCTATGACGACCGCGATCAAATTTCCGGTGGATCGTGCAATGCCAATGGGTAGGCCAATCATCTTTGAAACCTGAAGCCCAAAGCCATTGAACACGGCACTGACGGTTAGCAGCGTAATTGAGATTCCCGTGATGGCTGAAACGATCATTTTCGCCAGACTGGACCAGAAAACGATCAAGTTTTCCTTGGTCTGGGGCGCTTGCATAGCGCCAATCGCGTCAAAGTGTGCGGTTATACTATCCGTAATCGGCCCTATAGATACAGCGATACACAAGAGAATGACCATGGAAATTCCTTGCTGGAGCGCTCTGGCGCGTCCCAGGGTATCCCCGGTAACAGAACTGATTTGTGTTTGCGCTAGATTAACGACGAATCCAACGAAGAAGTAAATTCCCCCAATGGTGGTGATAATCGCCACCAACTCTGCAATAACCTGTCGTAAGTCTTCCATTTTCGAACTACCCCGGCCCAGAATCTGAAAAAACCATCGTCCACAAACATACTTACCACTCTTGATCCACCCCCACAGCGATGCGCGCTTTGGCAATAGCACTCGTATTGAACTCTGATATGCCGATGTAACCGCCAAACAAGGTTGGCCCCTTTCCGTTCACGATGACCGTCACTTCGTTGTCCTGAATGTCCAAGTACGTAATACCGATGGTCATCCAAGAATCCTCGCTGACCTTGCCCTGCATTTCCAAGACAACTTCCTTCGCTCTTTGGCTGCCCCACGCGCCGTTGATCACGAATACTTGATTTTCAGCTGCTTGGCGCATGTCCAACGCTCCAGCTGCGGCCAGAGCGGCTGAATCGGCCGTGATACGCACTTGGTTCTTGAGGTAGAAATAGCGGGCCAGATCGGTCACCACGAACAAACACACGATGAATAGGGGGAAAAAGCCGAGGAAGGCGAACACAATTTGCCCTCGCTGGTCTTTTTTGCATTTTTCCGTACGTGTTGGGTTGTTCATCTTGGCTCTCTGCCAGGTTCAATATTCTGATTCGGAAATGAATGGTGTAAAGAAGAAGAATGCATTCCCTTTTGGTAATTGACTCGAATATTGTCCGCTTCCCAAATGCGTTAAAAAATCCAGGAACCATTCATGGAATGAGTTTTTATTTGGCAAGATAGAAACCACATAGCCTGCCCCGCCAATTCTTGATGTGTGATAGGCGCTGTGCCTCCAGCCGATGCTCATGTGATCAACCCACATTTGTTTCATCCCCTGCGAGCTTTCCAATATCACCCATTCTGCCGATTCCTCATGTGGGATATATTCACCACCAGAACGAAAAGTTGCATACGAAGGATTAAAAACGCCACGACTATAAACCGCATTTTGGGATGACAATTTGGAATAACTCCACCAGCCGGCAAATAAAACGAACATCATCAGCAGAATGACCAGTGGGGCCAGCAAGACGAACTCGATCAACGCCGAGCCTTCTTGCTTCTTTACAATTTGATTTGCATTCGGTAGAGACATTACGGACTTCCTCCGTGGAATTCCCACACCGGAAAGATCGTCGAACCCTGAACGGGAATGCTCCAGTTGATCAAAAAGGGCATCCAGGAGGCGTTCGCCTTACCTGATACGGTTAAAATTTTCGCTTCGGATCGAATAATATCTGAGTCCCAATTGCTGATGGAGGTATCGAGCTGCGTATTTTTGGAAAGGCTATTACCGGAGGATTGTATAAATTCCTGGCCCCAACCGGATTGTACACTTTCACGCGATGCGGCTTCCAACGATACGGGCGAGGTGATGATGTGCCCGTACCACACCGTGGCGATGGCGATCATGATCAGGAAAAAAGCAAAAAGCAGCCAGAAGGAGTAGATGAACTCCAATGTGGCCTGGCCGCGTTCACTTTTATGTGTTCGTGTTGGGATATCCGTCTTCGTTGCCATGGTTGTCCCCGCTGTGAATTTCATAAGCTCGAGTGAATCCGACTCATCCGGCTGGGATTTACGGGCCGGTTCGCCACTTACCAGATCGCTTCCGCTTTCTCAATCGCCTTGTCGCGGATGATGGCGAAGACCACAATAACGATGATCACGACGACTGCGGCAATGGCGATCCACTCCAGCGTGTCCTGCCCGGATTGATCGGCCAAAATCCCTTGCGATAGGTGTTTCCTCATCAGATATCTCCTTCGAATATGGTATGCATGAAGGGGCGAAATCGACCGCGATTATGAAATTACTCTAGCATAAAAACAGGCTCTCATACGGGACATGGGCGTCCCTTCCTTCTTTCTCCATCATCCTGAGTGGAGCGAGCTTCGAAGAAACGAATTTAATCGAAGGACCGTAGTCGAAAAAGAGCGCGTCATTTTCTCTGACTGGGGATGCAATGCGCCTCTTCGACTTGGCTCAATGCTACGCATCTCACTTCGCTAAAGAGAGGGGAAGGTTAATCGCTGGCGATGCATACACATCAGTCGCCTGTAGTCAGCGAATACTTATCCACAGCATTTCGTAACAGCATGCGAATCGGTGGTACAGGAGGATGCAGTTGTCTATTATTCAGAATGTAGCGAATTGGAGATTGGCAGATTCACATTTGCCCAATATTGGTTGCGGATGGATATTCGCAACCAGCGGTAAGGTGCTCGCGGGCGCGGCGATGGGTTTCGGACCTCCCCAACCCGACCTGCAGACTATGTCGGCCCCAACAACACTCACGGCCGTTCCGTCAGCGTCCAGAAAGCCAGTTTTGTCCCGATGATTCGTTCTCCTGTCTGTTCGTCATACCGATCTTTCGTTTGGACGAATTCGAGCCATATCATGGCGGGGTCCGCCTCGAGCGTAGGGAGGTAGAAGTACAACCAGCCATCGTCGGGACAATCAACGAACGGTGCGGCGTATTCTTCGAGCTTGTACCCTCCACTGTATGGATATGAAGGGGTGTAGGCAACGGCGTGTTCCCCTAAACCGGGATATGCGATGCGAAAGGAATCCCCGCGAGGTCCTTCGTAAGATGAGCCACAGGTTTCGCCGGGATTTGAAATTGGAGGTTCGATTTCGATTTGAATCATCACCAGACTTCCGCCAGGAGGGATCATGACTGCATCAAAGGCCCTTTGACTTTTCTCAAGAACTTCAGTGATGTACCAGAGGGCATCCGTGTACAATTGTTCATCACGTGGCGAATATACACTAACTGTGTCTCCGCCTGGTAAGATCTGAAAATCGACGGGTGTGATCGTTCTCCCCAGAAGCTCCACGCCTTCGTTGAGATAACGCATCTCGGGCCAATCGAGCTGGTTGCCGTATACGAGGCGATCTAAATCCTTACGGTCCACATTGGTTCGAGGGATTGCCAGGGAAAGCCGTTCTTCAAAGGACAAGTTCGGCGTGGGTGGAACGACTTGCGATGCGTTCGATGAATCAGCACTCTTCGCCGATACACCATCTATTGTAGCGAATGTTGCGAAGCTGAGCAGTCCGGTGAGACAGATAAAGATCAGGATATAGACGACAGCTTTATTACACTTCATAAAAAACCTTGCCTCGAATTCGAATTCAGGTTCCAATCTTAACGCTTCAATCCAAAACTGGAAAGTCGAGGCGGTTGACCAGGGGTGTAAGGTTTCATTTGCGAATCTGCCTTGCGAGAACCACGACGAACCCCTTATTTCGCTGCGCCTCCCGGGTTTCCCAGGCGAATTATGCGGCGATGATTTTGTTCAGTCCTTCGATCAAGATTGCCAATTCTTCCGGTTCGACTTTTCCGATGCGATCCCCCAATTGTGAAGTCGACAGCGTCCGAACTCGGCTCATTTTGACCCATGATTCCTTGGGCAACCCGCCGCTGCTCAGTTTGTGAATGAGGGGAAATCCGGCCCTTTGTATCTGGCTCGTAATCGCCATGCTAATGACCGTACCTGATCGTTCGTTGAACACATCTTGGCTTATGATGACGACGGGACGGTGCCCGCCCTGTTCTTGTCCTCGAACCGGGTTGCGATCGGCCCAATATATTTCCTCTCTTAATATTCTGGCCATTCCGAAAGATCTCCCGCCAACCCTTCATCAGCCAACGCCTGTTCAAAGGCAGGATTCAATTTCGCACTTTCTACTGCAAGACGGGTATGTTCATCTCTCTCGAGCAAGTCTTTGACCGCTCGTTCAACAGCGTTGCTTCGGTTTGGATATCTCCCCTTCGCAACTAGTCGGTCCAATCGTTTGAGTAGATCATTCTCGATCGTCACGGCAACATTTTCTTTCGACATACTTTACCTCTGGTATGATATTCCATCATGCCTCGAGCGAGAACGACGAAATAGATGGCCGATGATCCATGCGCCTCACCGATCCAATCAACTTATTTTTATCGAGAGTGAAAATCCAATATCATCTTAAAAAGCGCCCTCGAACAGCAGCAACGTGATCGGGACGATGGTCACGATCATGGTGGCCACCAGCATGAAGACGATGGTCAGGAAGGTAACCTTGATTCTGGATTTGTGTCCTTCTTCGATGATCGAGCGCACGAGCATCTGCCGCATCGACGCCGCGCGTTCGCGGAATGGTTCTTGAACAGCTTCGCCCTTCTGAATGCCCGTGCGTAACAACTTGAGGAACTCGTCAAACTCCGGTGTCTGCGGGAGAGTGTTTTGCACATTCTCCGTGACTGTACTGATCGGTTCTCCGGTGCTTACCTGTGCGGCAATGGCCTCGCAAGCTCTTCCGAATATACCCATATGCGTGACTTGGGACAATGCTTCCACTAGATCCGCGCCAGATTGCAGGTAGATATGGATTTGGTCCAGCCCGAAGCCCATTTCCTTTTTTAGCCGAACCCGTCTACGGTCAATGGCGTTGTTGAGTTCGATATCGGGCAGCATAAAACCCAGCAGTGCACCAAGAAAAGAAAATACGGAAATGGGCAAGAAACCAATCGACAAGCCCAGAACAACATTCAGGGCAATTCCAACGATAATACACAGCACCATCACTAAGAATGCGGCAAGCATGCGGCGGGCATAGAAGTGGATTTCCGATTCAAATCTCCATCCAGAACGCCGTAATAGGTCTTCAAGGTCTCCAGACACGGGTCGTATTCGTTTGCTCAGACCTAAAAAGAAAGCTTGGAAGATTTTACTTTCCGCCATGCCGCCGATATACGGACCGACGCCGTCGTCTCGAATGCGGCTGGTCAATGATTTCATGGGGATACTGATTGATGCGGCAACCAGGAAGATCCCAATTCCTGACAAGAGCGCCAGCGAGAGGGATAAAATCAGTGAAGAATCCATGTCTAACTCCTAGTCCTGCTGAATTTCCAGCACTTTCCGAACGTTTCGAATGATACGCATGGTCAACATGAAACCGATGGCAGATAGTGTGTAAGAGAAAATTTGGATCATCTGCCCCGTTGTGCTGGAATAGATTGGTGCTGTCGAGGGTATCGCAGTCCTGAAAAAGAGCACAAAAACGGGTGGTGCGATTGTGACAATCGTGGCTGTTAGCCTGGATTGCGTAAGTTCGGCGTCCATTCTCCTACCTGTGTCGGCCATATCCCGGATGGCGTCTTTAAGTGGCCTAATCACCTCTTGAAGGGGAAGTGTTGTTCCACGAACACTCCAAATTTTTAACGTTTGAGCCATCAACCCCAGCGAATAACTTTGCCTCCGTTTGACGATATCTCCAAGGGCATCGTCGACGCTCGCGCCCTGAGACAATTGATTGGAGATCAAAACAAGGTCACCTTTGATGATTTCCGGACACGTCTCCGCGGCATGAGTGATGGCGCCTTGCAGGGTGGGTGTGAGTTGTGCTCCGGCAGATATACGATCACACGTGTCAGCGATAGCCTCTTCATACTCGAGTATCTTTGCGTCTCGCCGTAATCCAAGCCAAGAGTAGTAGAGGAAAATGCTGACGCCCGCCGTAAATAAAGCGACAAGCAAGCCCCCGCTGATGACAATGCCCAAGGCGAATGCAATTACAGTAATCAGGATGCCAACGCGTATAAAACCGGCAGGGGTCACATCAAGATCGGCTTGGGCTAAAGCAACATCAAGGCCTCGATAGCGGAGGTTTCGGAAGAAAGAGTCCTCGGGCTCTGACTCTGCTGCAATCTCTTCGGCTGTTCTTCTCAACGCCGTGAGCCGCTCGAGATTTCGCTTTGGCGCTTGATATCGCCATGATATAACGATGAAGAAAATGCCGAAGCCGGCAGAGGCAGCAAGAAGGATATTGGTCAGCATATGTTTACTCCTATCTGGATAGCCTCGTTCTCATTTCTCACAAGATTACTCCAACGAATAAATATGTTCGGGTATGCCTGCTAAGCGGAATAGATTGGCGTGAGCAGAATCCATGAGAGGGCCTTCAAGTTTGCCGCGGCTTCCAGTACGTTGGAAAATCGGTTTTACCTCGGGTTCATAAGATGTGCCGATCTTGTTAACCGTACCGCTCAGTTCCGCAATCGTTTTCACGAAGCGCTTATTCCCGACCATTTCAATCGAGACGGCGACGTGGAGCGTTGAAGCAACTAGGTTTGCGGCACGGTAAGCATCCAGATGTCGTCCTCGTTCGCTCTGGGAGAGCATGAGAAATATTCGTCCAAAAAGCTCGTCCACACCATACGCATGTAGACTGGTAAGGCCATTTTTATGACCGGTGTTCAATGCGTTAAGTAAATCAAACACTTCGGGTCCTCGGGCTTCGCCGAGGGTTAGCGCATCGGGTCTTTGACGCAGTGCCAGTTTGACGAGGTCTTCTTGGGGAATTTCGCGTAAACCCTCCACGGTCGATGGACGAGTACGCAGATAAAGAACGTTCAATGGTGCTTCGGTATCTGGATGCAGCTCGATCTCCGGGGTGTCCTCGATAATAAGGATTCGTTCTCCTCTTGGAATTTTCCGGCCAAGCGCCATCAAGAGTGTGGTTTTTCCTGATCCTGTCGGACCAATGGCAACGATGTTTCCTCCAGCCAGCACAACGGCATGCAGATAAAGAGCTGCTTTTGGCGAGAGCAAGCCCTGAGCATCTCCATCGATAAGACCTTCGTAATCAAGGGCAAGTTCTTTCTTGTGGTCTTCGTCTTTGACCATGGAAGGTCTGACCATGTCCTCAAGGGTGATGTCTTTTGCTCTGGGGATACGAATGACGGCCGTGGGGTGGGGCGTCGCCACGGGATGAGTTACTACGCTGATGCGCTGTTTTCCTTTTAATACAGCGTCGGCAATTGGCGTGACCATATTGGCTTTTCGATTTGAGTGTGCCAAACCACGATTGAGTACCTCGAGCAATCGATCGGCCGACGGGAATGAAAGATCCGTTTCTTCCCATCTCCCCTGTCGGTAGACCATGACTTCTGTAGGCCCGTTGATGGCAATATCCTCGACGCTTGAGTCGCTTAATAAAGCGTCGATGGCACCCATGCCGAGCAGATCGGCCAGTACCATTTCCACGAATTGTTCCTCGGGCATCATGATGCGGGCGAAATTGCTGGAAAGCGCTTCTTGGTTAAAAGTTTGGTAGATCTCGTGTGCGGTGCGTGAAACCGCTTCTGTGACTGACGGGCCAGCGTTATCGATCTGTTGTGGATTAAATTCGCCAGCAATGCGGTCGCGCACCTTTTTTATTCCATTTTTGTATGGTTCATCCCCGTTCCCTTCCAGTGGTTGTTTACCGAGCTTCGCTGCATGATCATCTTCAAATTGCATCTTCATAGCCACCGTTTTTTCTTATATCCGCTTTTCAACCTTTCCGACCAGGCTGCGGAAATCGGAGGATAGAACTGGCCCGCTAATTGGGCGAACCCATGAAGCGTCTGTTCCGTCTCCTTGGGATTTTTCTTCTCGTTGATGTATTTGGCGAAGTAAGACCGGCTTTGATTTCCGGCACGCGTGATATTTCCTGTGCCATCATTTGAGATAATACCCATCGCAGTGACCTCAGCGTATTTCGATGCCTCTTTCAAGGAAATTCCCAGATCGTCCTGCCATTTGTTGATCACCAAACCGATTCGATCGAGACCAATCCCATGCTTTGCGACGATGCTTCGATGTATGGCTTCCTTGATGTCCGCGAGACTCGTGAGATCCGGTTCGCACACGGCGATGATGAAATCGACACTCTTGAGTACACCTATATGTACCCCGACGTTAATTGAGCTACCCATGTCGATTACAACGAAATCAAACTGACGTTTGAGGATGGGAATGAACCACATCATAAAGTCCATGCCGGCCTCTCCGATCAAGCTCTCGTTGAGCGATTGTTCCATGTTGACAACGCCAGGGAGGATTCTCAGGTTGCTGGTTCCAGCAAGCGGCACGAGGTATCCTAGAACCTTTTTTAGTGCGTCCGCCTCCAAAGATGGGTGTCCCTTGTTGGTATGATAGGTAGCAGCCGCATTGAGTATCCCGTGGGGAACATCCACATTCAAGCGTAATTTCACGTGACCGCCATTCATGTTGGCGTCAACCAGAGTAACTTCTCTTCCACCGAGAGCGGCGAGCGCAGCTGCCAACTCACATGCGATAACGGTTTTCCCAACACCGCCTTTGGGGGAATAAACTGCAATTGCTGATCGCTGCCACGATGTTGACCCGGCAGCTGCTGTGGCTGCCTTTATCGCTTCAGGGGCGCCGGCTCCCCACGCTCCTTTTCCCCATGCCTTGCATACCAACTCATATTTGCCCGGGAGATCTTGATCGAGGCGGTCATACAATTGGGGGTTGAGTGGTAAGGTATATGTGGCGTCGATATCGTACCCCAGTAATTGCTCCATTTCTGTTGATCCTGCCTGTGCGAGACCGACAACGGCAAATGGCTCGGCAGCTTGCTGACGGAGATGGACGATTTGAGAGAGTTCAAAACCGTCTACATGGGCATCAAGGATAACCACATGGGGCTTCATTGATTGCAAGATTTCGATGGCCTTTGAAAGATCGAACAACGGGAGCAGTGTTGCGAGTCGCACTTTTCTGTCAGTCGCAATATGCATTTGCGCGTTCATTTGTGCACTGATTTCAGGCCTTGCAAACAATAATGCCGTAAGATACTCGATTTGTTGGTCTGACATTGAGGCAACCTCTTGAGTCGCAAATTGGTGGGTAGCTTTCTTACCGCAACGTCAAATTCATAATTACTCCGATAGATCTGCCATCTCTGATTCGGCGATAAGTTCTTCCCGATCACTCAGATAGAGATCCAGGAAGTCTTGCAATGAAGCACCAAGTGTGGGCTCGTCGTGGGTGTTGTCAACGAGAGGTGAGAGCAGACCAATCTGCAGGTTTCCACTGTTTATAGCCATCGTTACGAATTCAAAAGCCTCTCGAGGGATGATGACATCAATGCCGGTGATCTCTCCTCGCATCAGCTGAGCTTCGCCTTCTGCAGTAATTCCGGTGACCGATCTTGCATATTGAACGTTGATAACCAAGGACCCCCTTACCAGTAGCTTGGTAACCGGTTCACGAAGTGTAGGTTCTTCCGGTTCGTTCAAGTGTGTATTGTTCTCTTCTTCCACAGATGTCGTCGTATTTGCTGCGCTCCCTTCTTCGGGAGCAGTTACAGAATAGCCCGAGGCTTCTAGAATCTCCGCAAGCGCTTCAGGCGGGATGGTTCCTAAGCTTGTTTGTGAGAAGGGGAGGGTTGTAACCGGCTCATCCTGCGTAAGCTCAAGAGGGTCTGCTACGGAGGAAACAGTCACGGCAAGATCGATTCGATCACCTGTCATAAGCCCGGATGGAACATTACCTGCTGCAGGAATAGTAATTACCATCAAGTCCGGATCGTCTAATCCAAGACGGGCAATGCGGGATGCGGCCGGGTTGTCTGCGCTGATGACGGCGCCAAGCACGAGTGGTTGGTACATATAGATGTCTTGGATGATTACGGCATTCGCAGCCCGCATGGCGACGAGGTCTTGTGGTTGCGCTACACCCTCCAGCATTTTCCGTGCAGAGGAATTATCGAACTGAACGGGAACCTGGATAAAGGCATCTTCCGGAAGTTCGTTGATGTATGTTCCGATTGAAATATCCATTCTCGCAGCAATGATGTAGTCTGTTGGACGGACGATGATTTGGTTGACAACAAAAGCCGCGCCGAACCCGATAAGCGCAAGCACAATTCCTATAATGAGCAAACCTCGGTTGATCATGTTTCCATCCTCCTCGTTGTGGCGACGATCTTATGAAGGTCGTTCACGATTCTATCGACCACTTTCTCAATGGTCTCCTTCTGTAAGGGTGATAAGTACTGTAGATCAGAATCGTTCAGGATTTCCCAACCCCGAATGATTGATTCGAGGCTCATTCCGATCGGCGGAATCCGACTCAAATCCTTCGCCCTTGCTGATGCAATGGCCGTGGATAAGCCCAGCAATTTCTGGATCATCTCTGCCAATGAAATGACCCATTCGGGTGAATCGCCGATCGCTGTGAGATGATCTTTTACTGTAGCGTTAACCCCCATCATGGTTTATTCCCCCCCAAAAAATGATACGAAGAAACTCCTTCAGGGAATCTTCGTCAGAGCGATTGATTAAATCCTTCGCTTGGTTAAGAAGAATGAGAAATTTGCGTACGAGTTTTGACGCCTTTTGGTTTTGAGCAAGTTTCTCGGCGTTTTTCAGTGCATTGTGTGTAGTGCCTCCCCGCCCTACAAACGCGCACGCAAGAAAAACCGCATCTGTGCCGGCTTGATTCTTCTTCGCCGTAGAAAAAATACCCTTCACGACTTCTAGGGGTGCACTAGTAAGTTCTGCAATTGCCTCGACTTGGCCGTCGTAGGGCTGTAGGCAATCAAGGGTTTCTTTTTGAAGTCTCGCAATTCGTCGCCCATTGTCGGGAACATCGGGAGGCATTTGAGGTTGAATGATTGTTTCCAGTGCCGCATTGATGGGAATCTCTCGCTCACTCAAATCTTTGATCGCCAACACTTGCCGTTTGGACAACCCCCGGAGTTTCCTCGCAAGTTCTACCTGCTCCGCCTCGTTAAATTTTCCGAAGACACTTTGCAGCTCGACGACCGCACGCGATTCCATACCTTCTGCAAACAACTTACGTAGAGCTGGAGGAGATTCTCGGTATGCTTTGAGTAGATTCGAGACTGATGAAAGGCTGATGCCGGTTTTCTTGGCCAGCTGCCGTAGGGATAGCTCTTCTTCGTCCATTTCCATGATCTTGGTTAAAGCAATCGCTTTCTCATAAGGCGTTAGATCGCGCCGGCCAGTGTTCTCGGCAAACGTTAGCAGGTTGGCCTGCTCCCCGCTTTGGCGAATGATGGCGGGGATCATCTCCTGTCCGATGTGAACCGCGGCGCGCCGGCGTCGATCGCCGGCGATCAATTGATACTGTGGCTCGTCTCCAGGATCGGAAATCCGGCACACAAGAATGGGTTCGATCACGCCGTGCTGGCGAATGCTTGCCGCCAACTCCGCATCCTGTGGGTAACGATCCGGATCGAACACCTCCTGACGTGTCTGGGTCGGGCTTCCTGATGCAATCGTGTCTAGTGGAATCAGCATGATCGGCCATTCGAGCCGTCCTGTCCGCAGCTTCGGCCTGGCCGTTCGATAGCCGTTCAGGTCGCTGATGTCGATGTTCGTTTCGAGGACAGTGCCGCGGTCGAGATCAGCCATAGTCAACTATTCCTTCAAACGTGCTCGCGTATGAATCGGCTTCGTTTGCATTTCCTCCGTTCGTCAAGCCGCGATTCAAAAATATCTGCTCTTCGATCCCTTTAAGGGTAGGGATGAAAAGTTGGGGAAGTCTTCCCCAGCGCCACGTTCCCCGAATGGCTGACTGCGAATAAGGCATCGAGGTCAGAAGTTTGATTTTTCGGTTTTTAATCAATTGCGTATTGCGCAGACTTTCACGCCATTGCGCCACGCGCTTTTCACTCCATTGGGACGTTCCCACCATGGTCGGAATCAGGCCGCCGATCGGGCAACCGAGTCGAAACGCCGCTTGCAGCGTGTTCAGCGTCGGCACGCCGCTTTGATGCGAGAGCGTGACGGGGACGAAGATCAAATCCGCCGCAATGATGCTCATCTCGCACAGCATGATGTCGGGACCGGTATCGATGATGACGAGCGGGTCCAGTGTGTTGATGCTCTCATATAACGCCAGGCGCAGTAAATCTCTCGGCGTTTCGGGACCGGCGAGTCTGGCAAGTGCGGCGCCGGCGGGGAGAATGCGCACACCCGCGTGGTAGGCCGAGGGGATGATTGCCCGGGCGAGGATTTCGTGGGAGGGGATGTTGTCCAGTTCGCTTTGCAGCACGTCGTACGTCGTGGGACCTACGTTTGAAGCCGCTTTCTTGGGGCCCAGGAGCAGGATGGTCGCCCCGCGCTGCGGGTCCATGTCGACGACGGTGACGGAGACGCCC
>DAOUEE010000078.1:0-1841 GCA_034430695.1 Anaerolineales bacterium
GATGGAAGGGCGAAAGCCGGACTCGAGGCGCTGCTAAAGGACGAAGAACAGGAAGTACATATCGCGGCAAAGAAAGCGCTCGATACGTTGGCTTGATCCCCGGAAGCATCATCTTCTCATGGCGATGAGCAGCATCGATAATTAGCGCCATGAGAATGGAGAACCTTCGATGAACGAATCAGGAATGATCGAAAGAGGCGCTTATCGACGAGCGTGCACAGCATGCTGTTCGATTCGGACCACGTTGGTGGCGCTGCTGATCCTGATCCTTACGGCATGCAGTACAAAAGGGGTTGAAACGAAGAGCATGAGTCTCGAAGAAGAAAAGACTCCGCTGCCTTCGACGACGGCCACCGCGACGCAGCAACCCTCACCGACCTCTACCACAACCCCGATTCAGATAACGATCGAGAATGCATCCTCGATGACTCGGGTTTCAAAGTTAATAACCGGGAATCGAGACATCATACCCATTATTAGCCTTGCCCTATCGAAGGATGGCGAAACGGTGGCGGGAGAGGACATTATTGGCAGTATATATTTGTGGAATTGGCGGAGTGGGGATTTAGAAATCGTCCTCGAAGGAGGTGAATCCCACGACCTCAACCAGTACGTCGTTGCCGTCTCCCCGGGCATTGCCTTCTCCCCGGATGGATCACAGATCGTGTCGGGTTCTTATGAAAGTGGGGTCGTTCAACTCTGGGATCGATCGACGGGGAAAGTGTTCGGCACGTTCATCGGCAACGGTGATTGTCTTTGGAGTGTGGATTATTCACCTGCCGGTGAGATCGTTGCCTCCAGCAGCCTGGATAGCACGGTAAAAATCTGGAATGTGGCAACCAGACGGCTGGAAACAACACTTAATGGATTGTCCGGGGGATTAAAAGTTATTTTTTCTCCGGATGGTCGCATATTGGCGGCGGGAGATTACCGCGGCAACATATGTTTGTGGGATCTAGATGGAGGCAGGAAGCTCGATGATCTCATGGGGCATAGAGATATGATCTCGGACCTGGCATTCTCTATCGACGGTAAAATGCTTGCTTCCTCCAGTTTCGATAAGCATGCCCGACTATGGGATATTGAAACAGGTATAAGCCTGGCGACATTTGACAATGAAGATGCCTATGCAACTGCCGTTGCGCTTTCCCCCAACGGTGAGCTTCTCGCTGTAGTGGGAGGGGATGGTCTCATTCGAGTCTGGGATGCAACATCCGGAAAACTGCTGACGGTGCTTGATGATCATTGTTATGGCGATCTACTCTTTTCCCTCGATGGAACGACCTTGATTTCCAGCAGCGACGACGGAAGCATTCGATTGTGGGGAATCGATCAAACTGACAACTAGCGCAGGCAGCAAAACCGTTAAAATAGGGCGTTGGTTTAGACTCTGCGTGCAAGGAAATTACATCCATGACCAAAAATAAAATTATCGCACTGCCAATACTCGTATGCCTCTTCATGCTCGTGAGCTGCAGCAGCGCCGATCAACTAGGTGAGGACGACATTCCGGACATTTCCGATCTGACCGGCGAAGTAGATTCTCCACCCGTGGATTTCGGCGGGGAATCGGGCGGATTCCAATTCGGCAGCAGCGCGCAATGGCCGGATTATATTCCTGCGGATATCCCCGAGCTTAAGGGGCAGATTTCCACGGTGATGGCAGCGCCCGAATCTCACATTCGTATCTTTTACGAAAATATCACCAAAGGGCAGATCGAGGACTACCTGGCAGAACTCCAGGCTGCGGGATTTCAGTTGGAGTACATCGTATACACACGCGAAGGTTTCCCCGACAACTCGGCCGAGAAAATCGAAAAAGGCGAGTACGACGCCGTCGA
>DAOUEE010000079.1:0-2778 GCA_034430695.1 Anaerolineales bacterium
TCACTGCCGGTGAATCCCACGGCCCGCAGTTGACGGCCATCCTGGAAGGCATGCCCGCCGGGCTGCCGCTTTCGGCGGACGACATCGCGCCCGACCTGGCCCAGCGCCAGAGCGGCTACGGCGCCGGCCCGCGCATGAAACTTGAGAAGGACGCCGTCGAGATCGGCGGAGGTGTGTTGGCCGGGCAGACGACCGGCGCGCCGATCGCCCTGATCATCCGCAACCGCGATCACGCAAACTGGAAGGGCAAGGCCGTCCCTGCCATGACCGTTCCCCGGCCGGGGCACGCCGACCTGACGGGTGCGGTGAAGTACGGTTATTCGGATTTTCGCTTCAGCCTGGAGCGCGCCTCGGCCCGCGAGACTGCAGCGCGCGTGGCTGTCGGCGCGGTGTGCCGCAAGCTGCTGGCGCAGTTCGACATCCGCGTCGGCAGCTACGTCACTGCCATCGGACAAGCCAGCACCGATCTGGATGCACTGGATTTGGAAACGCGCCTCGCCCGGGCGGTGGAGAGCGAAGTGCGCTGCCCGGATGATGCGGGAACGAAAGCGATGCAGGCGGAAATCAAAGCCGCCATGCAGGCCAAGGATACGCTTGGCGGAATATTCGAGGTCGTTGCCCTGGGACTGCCGCCCGGATTGGGCAGCCACGTCCACGGCGACCGCCGTCTGAGCAGCCAGTTGGCAGCGGCGCTGATGAGTATCCCGGCCATGAAGGGCGTCGAGTTCGGCGAGGGATTCGCCCTGGCCTACAAACGCGGCACTGAAGTCCACGACGAGATCGAACTCGAGGACGGCATCCTTCTACGGCGCAGCAACCGCGCCGGCGGCCTGGAAGGCGGCATCACCACCGGCGAACCCCTCATCCTGCGCGTGGCGATGAAACCCATTTCCACCACACTCACGCCGCGCGCTTCGGTGGACGTCGCTCGCGGCGAGGCGGCGCAGACCCGGTACGAGCGCTCGGATTTCTGCGCCGTGCCGCGCGCCGCAGTGATCGGGGAAGCCATGGTCTGCATCGTGCTGGCCAACGCCCTGCTCGAAAAACTGGGCGGCGATTCGCTCGACGAACTGCTGGAGCGTTTTCACCGATTGCGCACCGCTCGTCTCGACGATCTGGAGATGGACGATGAGCCCATCGTCTTCTGGGAATAGCGCCCTGGCGCCGCAGAACGTGGCGCTCTTCGGACCTCCAGGGTCCGGAAAGAGTGCCGTCGGCAAACTCCTGGCGCAGCATTTGAAGCGACCGTTTCTCGACATGGACGCCCACATCGAGGAACGGGCCGGTAAATCGATTCCCGCTGTCTTCGCCGAAGATGGCGAGTCCGCGTTCCGCGAGATGGAAGCCAATCTCTGCCGCCAATTGGCCGGAGAAAGCGGCTGGGTGATCTCCTGCGGCGGCGGCGCGCTGGTCGATCCCGGCAACCGCGAACTGATGGAAGCCAGCGGCCGGGTGATCTTCCTGGATTGCCCGCAAGAAGTCCTGCTGCGGCGCACACAGAAAGCGGACCACCGCCCGCTGCTCAGCGGGGATAAAGAAGCGCAGCTGCTGGCGCTGCTGGAAAAACGGCGTGAGGTCTACAGCTCTTTCCCCAACCGCGTCGACGCTTCCGGCGACGACCCCGAACGCATCGCGCAGGCAGCCCTGGCGCTGCTGGACGAATTGGGCAGCGCGACTCTGCGCGTCGAAGCGCCGCCGCCGGCCTACGAAGTTATTCTCGGAACCGGCCTACTACAACGCGTGGATACGCTGTTGGCCGAACGAGGCTTGAATCCGCCCTTCGTCGTGGTGAGCGATTCGAACGTCGCCCCGCTCTACGCCGGGAGTGTCTGCAAAGGGTTGGACGCCGAACTGGTCGAGATCCCCGCCGGCGAGGAACACAAGACCCTGGAGACGGTACGCACGCTCTACGACCGCTTTCTGGAATTGGGAATCGAACGCCGCGCCGCGGTCGTCGCCCTGGGCGGCGGCGTGATCGGCGACATGACCGGATTTGCCGCAGCGACATTCATGCGCGGCGTGCGCTGGGTCAATCTACCCACCACCCTGCTGGCCATGGTGGACGCCAGCATCGGCGGCAAGGTCGGCGTGGATTTGCCCCAGGGGAAGAACCTGGTCGGCGCCTTTCATCCGCCATCCGTGGTCGTCAGCGACACTGCTGCGTTGGACACGCTGCCCGAGAAAGAATTACGCAACGGCATGGCGGAATTGTTCAAGGCGGCCTTGATCGCCGATCCGCTGCTGTTCGAGTGGTTCGAGCGGGAAAACACGCAGCCAACCACACGCTGGATCGAACGCGCCCTGGCGGTGAAAATCGACATCGTCAACATCGATCCCTACGAGCGCGACGTGCGCGCCAAGCTCAACCTGGGCCACACCGTGGCGCACGGTCTGGAAGCCGCCAGTGAATACGCATTGAGCCACGGTGAAGCGGTCGCCATCGGCCTCGTGGCGGAAGCGCGCATGGCCGAGGCGCTGGGCGTGGCGCAAACAGGATTGGCCGCGCGCATCGAAGCCGTGTTGACCCGGTTGGGCTTGCCCACACGCTTCCGGAAACTCGCCGTCCCGGAAGTGCGCAAGGCCATGTCCAGCGATAAGAAGAAAGCCGGCGGCCGGCTGCGTTTCGTCTTGCCGGTCGAGCCCGGACGGGCGGAAATCCGCCAGACGGTCCCCGAAAACATCATTCTGCAGACGCTCGAAAGCGTGAAGGAGTCCGCATGAAAACGATCCTCGTGCTCCACGGTCCCAACTTGAATCTGCTCGGGAAGCGCGAACCCC
>DAOUEE010000080.1:0-10213 GCA_034430695.1 Anaerolineales bacterium
GAAGCCGTTTTCTCTGGGTTCTTTCCCCAGGTAGACGTTTTCACCCACGGTCATGCTCGACACGAGGGTCAACTCCTGATAGACGATGGCGATTCCCGCCTCGCTTGCCCGCCGGATGGCGCGATTCTCCAGCTTGAGTTCCTTGCCTTCGTAGAGAATCGATCCTTCGTACGTGCCGAAGGGGTGGACGCCGGAAAGAATCTTCATCAAAGTGGACTTCCCCGCGCCGTTTTCTCCGCAGAGACCGTGGATTTCCCCCCGCTCGACCTGTAAAGTGACATCGTCGAGCGCAACAACACCCGGAAATTTTTTGGTTACGTGTTGGAAATCTAGAATAATATCGTTTTTCACTTTGCGCGCCTTCGTCAAATTTTTTCGTTGGACTTTTCAGGTTGAAATTGAGGTGATTATACCCCGGCTCCCTTTGGTTGCCCAAAGAGAGCCGGGAACTTACGAACAGTCACATATTACGGGCGTGGCGGTCGTTGATCTTCGGGGATGTCGCGATAGACATCATCGTAGCTCTGGAATCCAGAGACAACCACCAGGTCGTAAACGTTGTCGGCATTCACCTGATAGACATCCAGGAAGGCGCAGTTGACTTCGCCTACCAGGCTGTCGTCCAGGGTCAGTTCTGCCAGGGTGTACGAAGTCAGGCCCTCAGGCGTTTCGCCCTTGGCGAACGCATCCGCCAGATTGACGGCGAGCGGTCCCAGGTCACGTACGTCCTTGAGAATCGACACGGTGAGTTCGCCCTTGACGATGCTGTTGCAGCCGTCTGCCGTGGCGTCCTGGCCCGAGATCGGCACATTGCCTGCCAGACCCTGTGCAGCCATGGCCTGCAGTGCACCAAGTGCGGTCCCGTCATTCGATGCGACGACACCGTCGATTTCGTTTCCGGTGGCGGTGAGGATGTTCTCCATCAGGGCCAGCGCATTGGCTGCATCCCAGTTGTCCACCCATTGATCGGCAACGATTTCGATCTTGCCGGCTTCTTCGTAGGGATTAAGAATTTCATCTTGACCCTGGCGGAAGAGGATGGCGTTGTTGTCGGTGGGGCTGCCGCCGAGTTTCACGATTCTCGCGGGGCCGTTGGCGTTCACGTCCCATTCCTCGATGTTGAGGGCGGACATCACACCCAATGCCTGCTGCCGGCCAACTTCAACGTTGTTGAAGGAGATGTAGGCTGCGATCTTGGGGGTTTTGATCAGGCGGTCGTAGGCGATGACGGCGACGCCAGCATCGGCTGCTTTATCAACCGAGGTTACGATGGCGTCTCCATCTTCTGCAACGACGATAATGACCTTCACGCCTTGTGCGACCATGTTGTCGATCTGATCGTTCTGCAGCTTGACGTCATGGCTTGCTTCCGCGGTCAGGACCTCGTAGCCCTTGTCCTCCAGCAGCCCGCGCATCAGAGCCTCTTCCGTGCTCCAACGCTCTGTGGCGAAGTCGGAGAACGAAAGGCCGATTTTAGTCGTGCCTGGGGCTGCAGGTTCTTGCGCTGCAGGTTCTTCCGCTGCAGGTTCTTCCGCTGCAGGTTCTTGCGCTGCAGGCTCTTGCGCTGCAGGGGCTTCAGTTGCTTTCTTCGCGCAGCCAAAGAGCATGCCAGCGACTAACACGATCAAGAGAGCCAAAACAACGTAACGTAATGATAAGCGGCGCATCTTTCCTCCTATTTTTTTCTTGGTTGTACAATCGACGTGCAATTTGGTTCGTACTTCTCGTCCGGATTCACCTCCTGCTTGTTCGAGTTTCGAATTTCGGATGGTATCGATGATCTAAAAAGACGATTATTTTGGCTTGAGACGATACGCGTACGTATTTTCAAAATATCGGGAGGTATTCTGTGAATTGTAGATTTGGTATTCCGTACTCGTGCGCTCTCCGTGCGTGAGGGCGGATGACTTTGTCCAAGCGTCACAGAACTCGATAGGTGGTCCCTCCTCCTCCAGTATTCCACCGGCTCGGTGGATACAACGACAACCTAGGGTTTGATGATTGAAAAGGCGTAAGACTTTTAAAGTTGTCTTTAGCAGTATATGGAATGTAGCATGAAATTACAGAGAGATTGCCCCTAAATTGATTAGGGGATTCCCCCCTCCTGTAAAACGCTCTCAGGGCTGCGTAGAAGGCTGGCGAGCCCATCTGATATCCTTGATCGTAGGGATGCTGGCCGTTTTTACGTCTGCTGGCAATAGAACTCTGCAGGCGGGATATGATTTAATCGACCGATTTTGCGTACGAAGGCGCCTGTCTATCGACAGAGATTATCGCATAAGGGGAATCGGATCATGTCACTGAAAATCGTTGCTGTGGCCGACACACATGGTTATCATCATGACTTGACGATACCCGACGGAGATATTTTCATTCACGCCGGGGACATCAGCGCATACGGAAGGGAAACGGACCTTGCGGATTTCAACGATTTTCTGGGCAGCCTGCCGCATCGAATCAAGATCGTCATCGCCGGCAACCACGATTTCGCCATCGAACGTGACCCCCAGGGCAGCGCGGCCATTCTCTCAAATTGTGTTTACCTTCAGGATGCCTCATGCCTGGTGGATGGCGTCCGATTCTACGGCAGCCCCTGGCAGCCCTGGTTTCATGATTGGGCTTTCAACCTGCAGCGCGGCGCCGAAATTCGGGCAAAATGGGAATTGATCCCGGAAGACGCGCAGGTGCTAATCACACATGGCCCGCCGTACGGTCACGGGGATCTGACCGTTCACGGCAGCCGCGTGGGGTGCCAGGATCTCCTGGAGTTCGTCGAGCGATTTCAACCACTGGTTCATGTTTTTGGACATATCCACGAAGGCTATGGGATCACGGCGAATGTGCATACGAAGTTCATCAATGCAAGCGTGGTCGATCAGGATTTTGTATTGTCGCATCCACCTACGGTGTTTAATGTAGACGTGTCAGGTAAACGGGTTTGGTTTTAGGCGCTCTTCCGCCTGTGCACTGTCGTGGCTTCTGGGGTTACAATCGGATCTGTAAATCGGCATCTTACTCGATACCGGGAGATTTCGTTCAAGGAGAGCATGTTGTGGAAGTTCGATACGAAAGAGCACCGCAGGACGTTTTGCCCAAGTGCCCGTTCTGCAAAGCAAAATTGGACAAAGTGTGGATCAAGAAGAAGGGCATGGGGATAATGCGGCAGAAACAGATTATCATCTGTCCGCATTGTGAAGCGTTCCTCGCCTTCGGGGCAGTCATCCGCTGAAGCATATCCCGATCCGCCCTGGCAGCTCCGGGTCCGATTGAAGCGAACTCGGGGGAAGTTCCATGGTTGAATCCGGATGGTATGCTGCGTTGAGCGGAATCCGTTTGGGCCGCTAGAAATTCGAATCGGTTGCGGTTAAAGAAGCGCCGGGTGCGAACCGGAAGGCGATGATGGACTCGGGACGACTGACCAGAATGATCGTTTCCTCCGGCAGCCAGCCAACCTTCGAACCGAAATCGACCTTCCACCAATACGTACCCTTGGCGTATACGCCGTTCAGATCGTTCATGTGCGGTATGATCGTCCCGGTTGCGCCTTCCGGCACGGATGAGTGGACGGCGAAATTGGTGCCCGGTCCCAGCCATAACTTACTCGCTTCGCTGGTTTCCACTACATCATTGACTTGGAAGGCATCCGAACGCTCCATCGGCTCTACGAGGATCATCATCATCCCGTTGGCCACAGGTCTTTCAGCTCCATCCGATGGCGAATTCACAATCTGCCCCTGGATCCACATCGTGGATGAACCCCCTCCGTCCTGATTGATTCCCCAGGTAGCTGCGAGATCATCTCTGCAGAATTGAGCGAGTTCATCGATCGTCATTCCGATACTGTAGTTCTGCTGCCGGCCGTCAACGACAACGAAATAGATGTAGTCGGTGTTGTAACAGATTGCTGTGCGCGGATGACGCAGTGTCGCTCCTGGATTGTCAAAGCTTGGAATTTCACCGTCCTTCAGGAAAAAGAAGCTGCCACCGATACTGGCATACGTGTTTGCCCAATTAAGTGGTAATGGTTCCTCGCAGTCTTCTTTCAGGGACACTACGTCTATCGAGATGCCGATCTTGTCGCCGACATGAAAGTTCTCTCGTAATTTCCGTCTGTTGTTCTCTTGGTGCGCAGATATCACAATGTGATCGAAAGGAATTGGAACAGGACCTTCGGCATCGCTTACTTGCCGCACGATTCCGACGGTCATATCTGGGTAAGGGCGGATACCGAGGGTGCGGGTGAGTTCGACCAGGATTTCTGTAATCTCGCCTTCTCGTTGGCTGTCCCGATCGAATTGTGGTGTGTAAATGACGAGGTCTTGGCCTTCTCGGGCGAAATTGATCGTATCGTAATATAAGGTTCTCTCTGTCGAAAGATTTGTGATGCGTTGTTTATTATATGGGTGATAGACACATTCACCGATGAATGCAGAGCGATCCTGTTGCCAGGCGAAACCACTGCCGCCTCCCAGATTTCCGAAAGGTTTGTCATACCAACCAGAGTGGACGAAACCGCCGATCGTAACGCCGGTGTCCATGTAGTAGAAGGTTCCGTTGATAGCGATTACAACATCGTTTCGTGATCCCCATGGCTCGTAAACGGGTTTCGTCGGTTTGGCTGGCTGGCTGAGCGGAAAGATGTTTGGGAAGGATTGGTCAGGCGGTGGAGCCCAGGCGTTGATGGATTGCTCGTACCGATTGGCCATCAGGCTGACTGTTTCCATACCGCCAGAAAGCCTTCCTTGTGCAATACTGCTGTCCAGAATGAGGTTCGGATTTGATCGATCCATGCGGGCAACAAAGGCTCGATTTGGACCGGGAAGCCGAAACTCCCGATAGTCGATCCCCTCGATGATCGCAGTCCATTCTGCGGAAGAAGACGAGTCACCAAATGCAAAACCACAGATTGTCAGCGAAACGACAGAGATGAAAATCAGAACCCGATGTTTCACGTCTATTGGCTTCATCTCAATTTGATCCTGCGTATTCCTTCCTTCTTATCATACCGTCTGGAGACACGTTTTGGGAAGGTGACTCAGGTTGGAGTGCTGTAATTGCAGCGAGGGAAGACTCCGGCTCACGCTCGGGCTTTGCCGTTACCATACAGCATTTTATAAATTTCTGCAGGCTCCATTCCACCGAATCCATTTATGTTTACAGTGGGGGATTCTTCTGGATGGGGTACACTTTTCAGGGCGAAATCATGCTATAGTCTAAAATATAGTTACAGGAATCGCTGTCACAAATCCCCCGTTCTTACCGTTGTAGAGGAGAAGGTTGTCAGAGGAAAACGTGAAGGTACCTGGGCGCGATGACGTAGCGTTGGTTCAACGAGCCCAGCAGGGTGAAGACGATGCGTTTGCAACGCTCTTCAGCCAGCTGCACCAGCTAGTGTTGAACTACGTATACCACATGCTTGGGGACCGCCAGGCGGCAGAGGATGTGACACAGGATGCTTTCATCCGTGCTCACGAGCGAATTGGACAGCTCGGTCCACCCTGGGATTTCAAATCTTGGGTCTTTCGCATCGCAAGCAACCTGGCGGTGGATTATCTGCGTCGAAACCGAAGATTCGTCGATCTTGAAGAACCAACGATGATGGCAGAAGCACCGATTACGAAACGACCCTCCGAACGCGGCGTACAGCGCAACGAGGCGCGACTGGCGGTATGGAGCACATTGGATGCCATGCCGACGGTTTATCGTCAGGCGCTCATCCTGCGAGAATTCAACGGGCAGAGTTATACGGAAGTATCCCAGGCGCTGGAATGCACCTATGCCAATGCACGGCAGTTGGTCCATCGCGCTCGCATGCGCTTCCGCGAACAACATGGAATGCGCCTCTCGCTGGAAGCTGGAGTCGAACGCTGTCGTGTGTTGGGCGATCTGCTCTCTGCCTTTCACGATGGAGAACTCGACGAGCAGCAGCGGGCGGCCATAGAGGCGCACATCAAGAGCTGTCCGCAGTGCCGCCAGACGGAGGAAGATCTCAAGAAGGTCGGTGTATTGATCGCGGGATTGGCGCCCATTATGCCTTCGCAAGCCTGGATCACGAAAGTGTTCGATCAACTGGGCATCGAAACGGTGCCCACACCGGGCGGTGCTGGCGGGCAGGGCGGACCCCACGCTGGAAGCAGCTCCCCGCCAGGCGGAGGCGCCGGAGGCATGGGCGGAGGCGGATCTTCCGCCGGCTGGTGGAACACGATTTCAGGCTGGGGTTGGATGATGAAAACGGGCGCTTTTATGCTGGCGTCCGCGATCATTATCGGCGGCGTCGTACTGACTTCGCTCCTCTTGTCGCCCCATCCTCCGTCACCGTTGGCTCCGCTGCCATCTGAAGCATCGGATTCGGAAGCAAGCGATACCCCGACTCCTGGTGCAGCGCAGGATTCCATCGTCGAGGACGAACCGCTTGCGGCGACGGCGTCTCCCACGCTTGATAATACGGCGACGCAGACCACTACGGCCACGCTCGGTCCGCCGGTCGCCACGGGGAACGAAAATTGTAACTGCCGCTTCGGCCCGTCGTCGGATTACGACGTCGTTGGTTATCTGCTGGAAGATCAATCGGCGCCGATCGACGGACGCAACGCCGAATGGACCTGGTGGTGGATCGAGCGGCAGGATGGCTACGGCCACTGCTGGGTCTGGGACGGCCTGGTGACCGTCAGCGGGGATACGAGTGCCGTTCCGATCATCATTCCGCCGCCGACTTCCACGCCCGACGACACGACGCCGCCGTCAGTTTCCATCAGCCACAGCCCTAGCGGTTCTACACGACCGGCATCGGACGACGTTGTCAAGTTTACGGCGCAGGCACAAGACGACGGTGAGATCGAACGCATCGAAATCTGGGTCTACCCGGTTGGATCGAACAACCCAGTGCAAGTCGCCGTCTGTCAGAATACGACCAGTTGTGTGTATTCCGGCGGTCCTTACCCACCTGGAAATTTGTTCTATTACGCGCGTGCCTACGATACGGCCGGAAACGCTGGCGAAAGCAAGCACCATACGCTGAAGATATTCTCTGCCGTTTATTAACCGTCCGTGGTTGTTTTCGGAGTCGTTACACGCTTTTACGTCTCGGGCAGCGTTCAGCGCGGCTCATACAGCGCAGGCGAGTAATCGGGTAAGATGTAAATGTGCGTCAATTTGTCGTATGTCAATCGAATCTGGAAACGGATGGCACACTCCCGAATGTGCAGGAGAAGAAAATGACACGCTCAAATTGGAAGTTATGCGGACTGACTCTTGCGATTGCGGCCGGACTCTTAGCCGCCTGCGGGATCCCCACCGCGACTCCCGAACAGTGTCCGCGGGAAGATTTCCCCTACGTAACGCTGCAATCGCCAGAGAATGGGGTGACCCTGAACAGCCTCACGCCGTTGTTCGAATGGGAAAATTCGCAAGGTGGTTGTGAACCGCAGGAGTTCTCGATCGACCTGGCCCTGGATTCGACTTTCGCTGAAGTGATACTTAGCGATACGACGGACGGTCCATACCCGGGTTGGACCTCAACGATCGAACTGCTGGATTGTACAACCTACTTCTGGCGAGTTGCACCGATCGTCGATGGCGTCCGCGGCGAATATTCCGAGACCCATGAATTCAACGTGGATGTGAGCGGCGCATGCAATGCGGACGCCTCGATCAGTGGGGACATTTTCCACGACCTGTGCGCCGTGCCGTATGCTTCGATTCCCCCGGGCGATCCCCTGCCGGAAGGCTGCATCGACGCCGGACCGGTCGAGGGGCTTGAAGCGAACGGCGTTTATGAACCCGGCGAACCGGGAATCGAAGCGATAACCTTACACCTGGGGAATGGCGCTTGTCCGTCCAGTGGTTTGGCGACGGCCGTGACGGACGTCAACGGGAGCTACTCGTTCGGTGGTTTATCCGCAGGGACGTACTGCGTCAGCGTGGACGCGCTCTCCGACGGAAACGATGCGATCCTGGTTCCCGGCGACTGGACCTATCCCGTTCACGGCGCCAACCCGGAGGAGGTCACGCTGACGCTCGCGGCGGACCAGCACGAAACCGGCGCCGATTTCGGTTGGGACCATCAATTTCTTCCGGATCCGCCGCCGCTGACGGCCACTCCAACGGCGGAAGGGTATATCGTGACAGCGCGCATGAACGCCAACTGCCGCACGGGTCCGATGGCGATTTTCGATCAATACGGTTTCCTGCTCGAAGATGAGCAGGCGGAAGCGAAAGGCCGTCTGGCCGACAATTCGTGGCTGTCCGTCAAACTCGCAACCGAGCCGAATCAATGCTGGATCGCGGAAAATTTGCTGGCTTACAGCTTTGACCTGAATGAGCTGCCCGTTCTGATTTCTCCGCCGACTCCCACACCGGCGCCTGGAGGGATTTCGGGCATCGTCTGGGACGACGAGTGCAATCCCCCGAACCTGACGCCGGACACCCCGGAGCCTCCACCGCCGGGATGTGAAACCGACGGGATTGTTTACTGGGCTAACGGGATCTACGAAGCAGGAGAACAGGGCATCCCCAATGTGATCGTCCAACTCGGCGCGGGCTCTTGCCCGTCCACCGGTTTGCCGACGACGACCACCAACGGCAGTGGTGCGTTCAGCTTCACGGGGTTGGCGCCGGGAAATTACTGCGTGTCCATCTCTGTCGTGGGGAATGAAAGCGCCCTCGTTCCCGGGACGTGGTCCCATCCGGATGTGACCGGCAATTGGGCACGCATCAACGTGACGGTGAACCCGGGCGCCACGACCGGAAACGTCAATTTTGGCTGGGATTTTCAATTCTAATTCGAACCCGAGTCGCGGGCGTGTGCGCCTGGTTTCGGCCTCGACGCGGCCCAATTGACTCTGTGTCCCTTTCGAACGCGGCTGGTGGATGAAGCCGCTTGTCTCAACTAAATCGTGGAGGAGAAAGCATCCATGACTGGACGGAACTTGCAGGCCATGGCAGTTTTGGCCTCGATCGCGCTTCTGCTTGTAGGCTGCAACATGCCTGCGGCTTCGCCGACAGAGACGTCTTCGGCGGCGATGAGCGACACACCTCCCGAGACAGGCGGTGAGACGAGTACCCCTGCAACTTCAGGTGAACCTGTCTCTGTGGACGGGCTGGGGGAAATCTTCGACCTGGCCTTCGATACCCAGGGAGATTTGTGGGTAGGGACGGCGAGCGGAGCGGCGCAATGCGATGCGGGTTTGCAGACTTGCCTGCTCTATTCTGTGATGAACGGATCGCCCATCGGTGAAGTCAGAGCCGTCGCAGTTGGAACGGATGGTTCGCTGTGGCTCGGCACGACGATGGGTTTGATACGCCGTTACCAGGGGGACTGGTCCCGGTATACCACGGAAGACGGACTGGCGGCCGACACGATCTTCGACCTGCAGGCAAGCGCCGGCGGATCGCTGTGGGTCGGGACGAACAACGGTGTCTCGTATTTCGCCGATGACGTATGGACGAATACCACGACCGCCGACGGCCTGGCGGATGATTACGTCCATTGTGTCTACGATGCCGGCGTGCAGGGGACGTGGTTTGGAACCTCCATGGGGGTATCGCGTTTCGACGGCGCCCGTTGGACGACCTACGATCAAAATACCGGCTTGCCCGCTAGCGATGTTCTATCCATAGTTGAGGACTCGCAAGGAGCCATCTGGTTGGGCACGCTTTTCGGTGGAGCGGCGCGCTTCGATGCCCTTGGTTGGCAATACTATACATTTTCGGGCGACGTGGGCGTCAACGTCGTGCAGGCGATGGCCGTTGGCAGCGACGGGATGCTCTGGCTGGGGACGCGTGCGGGCGCATTTCGTTTCGATGGTTCGCAGTGGCTGGGCTACACCACTGCCCAGGGTCTGCGTGGAGATGATGTGCGCGCGGTCGCCACTGCGAATGACGGAAGCGTTTATTTTGGCACAAACGCAGGCATAACCCGTCTTACGGCGGCTGATTTGAGCAACGGAATCGTGCAGCCGTCGATGCCGTCGACTTCCACACTCCCCGAGGGGAATCCCATAACGCATCTCGGGGCCGGAGAGGAAATTACAATTTATGCCATCCACATGTCGGATGCAGATCGCGGTTGGGCGATCGGGGGATTGGCAGGATACGGGGATCACGTGCTGCGCACCTCGGACGGCGGTATCACCTGGCGAGACGTGACGCCGCCCGAGCCCGTTCCGGAATCGGGAGAGGCGGAGAAGATGGCCACCGGCTTTTTCATCGATGG
>DAOUEE010000081.1:0-4382 GCA_034430695.1 Anaerolineales bacterium
GGCACCATCAGCAGCATCAAGGTCAGACCCATGACCATGTTCATGCTCGCCTGCTGCTCGAAGAGCACACCGAAAAGCAGTCCCAACGAAACGGTGAACAGGGCGGACGCCAGCATGGCCAGCAGCGCAAGCCACAGGCTGGCAAGCATGCGGGCGTTCAGCGTGTACACCACCGCTACCGCGACGAAACAGTAGAACAGGCCGGACACTGCTTTCCCGGCGACGATTTGGCCGTAGCTCGCAGGCGAGACCAGCAGCGCTTCCATCGTATGATGTTCTTTTTCCTCGATCATCAACAGCGGAACGAGCGCCATGCCGATGGTCAGGACCGCCACGACCAGCGATATGCTGACCATGAACGGGTGCCCTCCCGACTTCAAAGTGGGGTAGACCACGTTGCCTTCCCAGGACAGGTGAACCTGCTGATCGAGGATTTCACTGAATCGCTTCTCGAAAAAAGCGGCCGTCTCTTCAACCGGGGCGCCGCGTGCGGCGTACGTGTAATACGCCTGCAGTTCAAGCGGAGCTCCTTCTTCCATCTTCTCCGGGAAATCCTGCGGCAGGACCAGGCCGATCGAGTCGCCTGTGGCTGCGGCGACCTGTTCTTGCATGGCTTCCACGGAGGGCATCGTGATCAGTTGATATCCCTCCCCGTGGCGGTGTTCTTGCACGAACGTCGATTGCGACAAGTCGACCACGTACGCCAACCGCTCGGGACGCAGGCTCACGATCAGCGGCAGCAGCTGCCCGGAAAGAACGATCATGCCAACACCCAGAATGATCGATATGGTCAGGCGATTTTTTATGGCGTCGGTGACGTCCTTGCTCGCCACGGCCAGCACGATGCGTGCCCATTCTCTCCACGAATTGGTTTTAGTGTGCATGCGATCCTTCCTTGTGCCGAAAGCGGATCTCGGATGTGTCCTCAAGTGCCAGCATAGCTCGATTCGTCCTCTATTGTTGCATACGCCGCAGCAGCCAGGCGTCCACCAGGAAGAACGCCAGACCCCAGACAAGCATGATAAGCACGGATTGGAAATAGAAATCAAGATCGAGGTTTGCGGCAATCGACTGTGCTGCCGCATTCCCCATGGCGACCGTGGGGAACCAGCGCATGGCGCTGCGCAGACCCGCGGAGACGGGCTCGAAGATGCCCAGGATCATGCTGACGATCAGCGGTTGAAAGATGATGAAGGCCCACAAGTTGATCTGGCGTACGTCGTTGAGCCGGATTCCCAACAGCAACCCGATGGACACGATGAAAAACGCCCCACACAGGATCGCGCCGCTCATGGCCCACCAATGCAGCACGAGATTCCCGTATGCGGCAAAGACCACGCTGCTCGTCAGAATGCAGTACACCGCCCCGACGATGACTTTGGCGATGAGTAGTTCCGCCTCCGTGATCGGGGAGATCCGCAGGGCGTCGATGGTGCGGTTGGTTTTTTCCTCGACGATGAGCTGCGGGGTGACGATCATGCCCATCAAACCCATCACGATCAGAAGTCCCAAGGCGATGTAGAGGACGGAGCCGTTGTCGGGCAAGAAGCGGTACAGCGCGACCAGGGCGACGATCGTGAGCAAGTGATTCAACGTCTGGCGGTGTTTCAACCCGTCGATGAGATCCTTGCCAGCGACAGCCCAGATCAAGCGCCACTTCGTGGTGCGCTCGCCCGTGTCGTTTTGGTCAGCCATTGGCACGGTCCTTTCTGCGCAGGATGGTGAGGGTGATGAAGTAGAGCGCGGCCGCCCACCCGAGAAGCAAAGCGAGATTGATTCCCAGCGATCGCAGGGGTATTGAATTGGCGAATGCGGCCCGCACCAGGTTGATCAGCGCCACGGAAGGTGTGAGCCGCAGCAGGGTCAGGCTATCCGCCTTGAGGAAGGATCCCAGAGTGGACAGCAGCGCCGGAATGAGCATGGCGAACATGAGCAAAAACCCCCAGAGCGTCATCTGCTGTTTGCTCTCCAAGGCGGTTCCGACGAGCAGTCCTACGGCGGTGAAGAACAGCGCGCCGCTAAAGCAGGCCAGGATTGCAGCCCACCACTGCGCCACCAGGGCTGCATTGATGATGAAAGTGAGCAGGCCGGCGAGAACTGCGATCGTGCCACCGGTGATGACTTTTGCGATCAGGATTTCGAGATGCGTCGCCGGCGATACCATCAGGGAGTCCAGCGTGCGAGTCTGCTTTTCCTCGAACATCAGATGCGGCACGATGTACATGCCGCCCATGGAAAGCGCCAGCAGCACCGTCAACGAGGTCAGGAAGGCAAAACCAGCCGAGTCCATCCGGGTGTAGAGCGTGTGGCCTGTGAGATCGAGATGGAGATTCTGATTTACGCTGGCGCTCAGCGTTTCTTCGAAAAAGCTGCGAAGTGAGGCGGCGGCATCGTCCGATGCCCAGTGGATGACGTATGCGTCCAGCGTTATGCGCTCTCCGCTTTCGATGCGCCGATCGAAATCCGCAGGGAGAACCAGACCGAGTGCGACGAAGTCCCTGTCCGCCACGTAACTTTCCATTTCATCCATGGAGACGGTGGTTACGAGATCGTAGCTTGGGTCGGTATCCCAGCGGGCGATCCATTGGGAGTCTCCCTGATCGTAGACGACCAGTCGGGGAGGCGTTTCGCCGCTCTCGAACTGCGGCAGAAAGCGGTAGAGCGCCACCATCATGAAGACCGAAAACATCAGGCTCAGGATGCTGCGGTTCTTGAAGGCATCGAGCAGGTCCTTGGCGGCAATCGTGCCGATGATCCGGAGGTTTAATCTGTGGAGGTTCATGTTTTGTCTCGCTTTCGATATTGGCCGATCAATAGAGTTCATTTCCGGTGAGTTTGATGAAGACGTCTTCCAGCGTGGCTGCTTCGCCTTCGCCGTATTCGGCTTTCAGTTTGTCCGGTGTGTCGATGGCGACGATCCGGCCCTCGTCGATGATCGCCACGCGGTCGCTCAAGCGATCGGCCTCTTCCATGTAATGGGTGGTGAGGAACACCGTCACGCCTTGCTCCACGAGCTGCTCGACGATTTTGCGGATTCCGCGCGCCACACCCGGATCCAGGCCTCGGGTCGGTTCGTCTAGAAAGAGCACCTTGGGCCGATGCAGCAGCGCACGGGCGATGAGCAGCCGCTGTTTCATGCCGTTGGAGTAGGTCTTGATTTTGTCCTTGGCACGATCGAGCAGCCCGACCTGCGCCAGCATCTCGTCGATGCGGCGCCTGGGCACGCCGTACAACCGGGCCGAAAATTCCAGATTGTCGCGGGCGGAAAGGCGCTCGTATAGATTCTGGTATTCGAAGACCATGCCGATCTGCGGCTTCAACTGCTGGCGCTCCTCGACGACGTCGCAGCCGACGACCTGTGCCGAGCCGGAGGTCGGCCGAAGCTGCCCCGTGAGCACTTTGATGGTGGTCGATTTTCCGGCGCCGTTGGGCCCGAGAAATCCGAAGACCTCGCCGAACTCGACCTCGAAGCTGATGCCCCGCACGGCTTTCACGCCGTTGTAGTAGCGGTGTAAATCCTGGACTTGAATAGCTTTCATCTCGTGTTTCTCCTGTGTACCGGTTGTGTTCTGGTCACCATCAATAGCGTTTCGATTTGGCCCAACGATACACATACAAAGAAAGCGCTGCAATAAAAAATCGCCGAACGGCGGATTCTGGAGGTTGAACGGTGCCCTGACAGGGTTCAGTGGAGCGAAAAAGTGACCTGAATTCTCAGAAAATCGTGCGATTTGGGACAAAATCACGCGTCCGTGGGGTGGCGGTTCTTTTATTCCGGATCGGCTTCAATAGCCAAGCAGGTCTTTGAGTTCGGCGGCGGCGGTCTTGCTGAGCGGTATCAACGTGGCCTCCGAGTCGTCGAGACGCAGCGAATAGCTGTTGCGCGTGAAGGGGATGACTTCCGTGACGTGCTGCAGATTGACCAGGTAACCGCGGTGGGCGCGGAAGAAGCCGCTGCGGGCCAGGCGGGTTTCGAGTTCGGACAGCGTGAACTGCGTGGACAAGCGTTCACCGTCCGTGGTGTGCAGATCGGCCCGGCCCTCTTCGGCGTCGGCGTAGATGATGTCGGTCGGATTGATCAGGGCGACTCGCCCTTCCAATTTGACCGGGATCTTAAACGGCGCCGAGATCTGGCGTTCTTCGCCGGGCTTGACCGTCGATTGAATGCGGCCTTCGTTGAGTACGTGGATCGTGTCGCAGATCGGTTCGAGCAGCGTGCTGTCGTCGGCCAGAATGAGAACTGCGGTGCCGTGCTCGGCGAGAGCGCGTATCAACTCGGAAAGCAAGTCGATCGAAGACTTGTCGCAGCGGGTGAAGGGCTCCTCCAGGATCAGTGCCTGGGGATCGTGCAGGATGGCGCGTCCGAACGCCAGGCGTCGCTG
>DAOUEE010000082.1:0-3838 GCA_034430695.1 Anaerolineales bacterium
TAATGCAGGAAGATGCGGTCGATTCCCGGCGGGTTGATGATGATCGTATACGAGGTGCTGACCGCTTCGTCCGCCAGCATGTCGTCTGCCAGGCCGGTCCCATAAGATTCCACGATTTTCCGGATCTCCCGGCCGAACGGATCGTCGCCGATCTTGCCCACCAGGCGGGTGGCGCTGCCCAGTTTGTGCAGCGTCAAGCCCGTGTTCGAGACCACGCCACCGGGCGCGAAATGCACCGGGCCCACGCTCAGCAGGCTGCCCGGCCGGAACAGCGAATCCCATTCGACCTGCGGAATGGCAGAGAGATCGGGAAGGATGTCCAGGCAGACATGGCCCGCAACGATCACGTCACAGTTCGCACGCATAAGAAGGCCTCCAACCGTTTTCGATCCCCGGGCGACGAGTCGTACACGTCGCGTTTATAGCCCACCTCGCAAATTTGTACCACTCAAAATGAGACTCTCATTCCATCATCCTGAGCGGAACGAGGTATATTTCGCCGCGTGAAGTCGAAGGAGAGCAGCGCAACATCAGCCGGAGAATGTGAAAAGAGCACATTCAATTGCCGTCCTTCGACTACGGGCTGCGCTGCGCTCCGCCCTCCACTCATGATGATGCAAGCAGGGCTAAAGTTATAGGTGAGATAGGCGATCTCTTTCGAAGCTCGTCCGATCGACGCAGCACCTCGCTGCTTGATCTTGCTTCACCTCCCACGACGTGACGAGCCTACCGGAATACGTCGTTCGAACATCACACCTCCCTGGCCGTCCTCTCCGATCTCGGCAAAGCCCACCTTCTTGTAGAAATGGCGGTTGCGTTCGTGCCAGGCAGGCGTGTCCAGCGTCCAGCGTTTCGCCAGCGGGTACGCTTGCCACAGAAACTCGAACGCCCGTGTCCCGATGCCTCGGTTCTGGAATTCCGGTTCGAGGAAGATGCGTCCCAGCTCATACTCACGCGGCCGTTTTCGAAAAACGATGATCCCGCCGATGACCCGATCTTCTCGCACGATCTTGTAGTAATCCCCAAAACCCATCATCTTCCTTTGCCAAACCGTCGAGTCGTAGCCAGGCGGGCCGCCTTCAGCGGGCGCACCGTAATTTACGTCGCTGTGGAACGCGCGCTTGGAGACTTCTGCGAGCGTCTCGGCGTCGCTTGGATTGGCTTTCGTGATTCGAATCCGTGAGCGCGAGGTCATATAAAACATTCTCCGTATCGGCACATAAAGTATATTGTGCGCGAGCGCATCTGCGTATCCCCCGCGCGAGTGAAATCGTTGGGCTTCGTTCCTCAACCCAACCTCCTGAAAGTCCGGGAATTTGTTCGCAGCGAAGTAAATTCCTATAATAAGAACGATTGTCGCGCTCCCATTCGTGAACGGATCTTTCAATACTGTGTAGGCTGGTGAACCATGACGATATACCGCAAGCTCGTCCTGCCGATCATCCTGTTCCTGCTGACCTCGTTGGCCTGCGTGATCACCGACATTCTGCCCGATCCCTGTACGGATGATTGGTTGATCGCTCAGATCAATCTCGCCAACGCCAACCCGGACCTCTCCACCATCGACCTGGATTCGGGCTGCGTGTATGAATTCAGCGAGGTCGACAACCCCTCCTATTTCCACGGCGACAGCGCCCTGCCCACCGTCTCCACCCCCATATTGATCCACGGCAATGGCGCCACCATCACCCGCAGCACGGCGGAAGACACACCCGAGTTTCGCTTCTTCTACATCGATGCTGACGGCAGCCTGACTCTGGAAGACGTGACGGTAACCAACGGGTATGCCAGATCTGCAACCGACATGTATGACAGCGGTGGCGCCATCCTGAGCATCGACGGCGATGTGGCGATTACCAACAGCAGCTTCTCGGACAATTTCTCCAAAGTCTCTGGGGGCGCGATCATGGTCGTCAGGGGGGGACTGAGCGTTGGTGACAGCACCTTCTCCAGAAACTCGATCGTCCGCGAGACCGGCGGCGGAGGCAACGGTGGCGCGATCGCGATCCGCGGCGGCACTTTACTGAGCGTCGCCGGCAGCGACTTTACCAACAACCTGGCCACCGAAGGCGGCGCCATTTCATCTTTCAATACGAACTCGAACATCACCGGCAGCACATTCACCGGCAACGAGACGGACGGCAGCGGCGGTGGCGCAATTTACGCCGAGATAAGTGATTTGACCATCTCCGAAAGCGAGTTCAGCAGCAATCTTGCGATGATTTCCGGTGGCGCCGTTGAATTTATCGGGCATTACTTCGATGGGTATGACCTTACCCTATACGACGTCAATCTCACCATCACGAGCAGCACCTTCACCCAAAACGAAGGCTATCTGCGAGCAGGTGCCGTCATGCTGACGAACGCCGCCGGCCTGATCATCGATAACAGCACGTTCGACGGCAATCAGGCGGCCTCCCTCATGAGCGGCGATTCGGCCGCCTATGGGGGCGCAATATACCTGAACGAAGTGGTCGAGGATGTCACCACCGATGTTGCCATCAGCGACAGCAGCTTCTACCGGAATCAATCCGATGGCGGCTCCGCCATCTACGACCGCGCCGGCTCCAGATTATCCATCACATCCAGCACGTTCGCCGACAACATCGGGGATTACGGCCCGGCCGGCATACAAACCGACGGCAATCTCAACATCATCAACAGCACCTTCTCCGGCAACACCGGCGACTGTCCGGGTTTTACGGATGGCGCCTGTGGGATTGCCATCCACAGCGCGAGATCTGCGGGCATCATGTACAGCACCATCGTCGAAAACACGGGACCCGAATCGGGCGCAGCAGTCCTCTCGCAGGGAGGGGTCGTCAAGATCAACGGCTCGATCATCGCCAACAACGTCGGCGGTGACTGCGGCACATCCGAAGGGGGTTCCCTCGGAAGCGGCTCCGCAGGCCTGGACAGCGACGGCTCCTGCCGGGCGCCCATTACAGATGACCCGCTGGTTGGCCCACTGGCGGACAACGGCGGCCCAACCCAGACCCGCGCCTTGCATTCCGGCAGCCCGGCGATCGACGCCGGTCCTGCAAATTGTGTGTCCAGAGATCAGCGCGGTGTGCTCAGGCCCTATCCGAGCGGTGGAAACTGCGATCTGGGCGCCTATGAAGTCTCAATGCCAATGGTTGAATACCCATCCGATCTGCCTCCGGTTGAACTCATCACCCCCACCAACACTTCGTTCCCCGCATGGTCCGGCACCATCCTGGTGGACACGCTTTGCACCAGGGGGCCCGACCCGGCCTTCGAGAACGTCAGTTCATTGGCGGCGAACACATCGGTCGACCTGGTGGGGATCAGCGAGCAGGGCACCCACATCGTGGTGGACAACCCCCGCTACCCCGGCGTGAACTGCTACGTTCGGGAGGACAAGATCTCGGTCGATGCGGAAGTCCTGGCGCTGCTGCCCACGCTTCCCGACCCCCGGCTGCCTACATCAACACCGACCGCCGAGCCGACGCCTACCTCCACTTCCCCTCCTGCAAACGGCTCGATCAGCGGCGTCGTATTCCAGGACGGCAATTCTAACGGCAACCAGGATATAAACGACGCCGGGATGAGCGGCGTAACGGTTTACCTCGGGCAGGGAGCCTGCAGTTCTTCGGGCTATCAGAGCCAGGTCACATCGGGAAGCGGCGCTTTCAACTTCACCAACTTGCCGGCCGGGACGTACTGCCTGAGCGTGAACATCCCCCTGGTGTGCGGCACCTACTCTTCACCGACAACCGCGACCCAATACACCATCGTCCTGAACCCGGGCGGAAGTGTGTACAAGCTGTTCGGTTTTACGACTTTTCCGTGTTAGCGAGACGAGCATCTAGGGATC
>DAOUEE010000083.1:0-11332 GCA_034430695.1 Anaerolineales bacterium
GCGGCCGTTGGCGGCCTTGACCACGCGGAATCCTTCCTGGCTGAAGTATGCCTCCAATAAGGAGACCAGGCGTTCTTCGTCGTCCACGATCATGATGGTTTTGGTCACTCGATCCTCGCTCATTCACACACGCCGTCGATCCTTAGTGTACAAAGAAATACCATCGCTGAACAGCAGCCACTCTGCATCTACGCCGCGGCGCGTTCCTCGAGCAGCTCGATCAGCGGCTCGACAAAAAACAGGTTCGCGCGATTGCGGAAGCTCCCACCCATCTCCTCGCGGCGCGCTTCCATCGTGGCCAGGGTTTCGGGATCGATGTCGCCTCCGAAATTGCCCCCGCCCGGACCCTGTCCCTGGCCTCTGCCCGGGCCCATCTGCCCGCCTCCGGGGAAATTCCCGGGATTAAAACCTTCGGGTAGGTCATCGGGGTTGAAACCCTGCGGTGGGTTTCCGCCTTGAAATCCGCCCGCTGCGTTCGTATTATCCAGGCCCAGGCTTTCCATCAAGGCTGCGATGTCCTCTTGTGTCGGATTCATCTCGGCGATGGCCTGCACCTGTTCGGCGGTCATCGTCCCTTCGATCTGGTCATAGAGCGCGTCGATCTCCGCCTGTGCGGCAGTGTCGCTCTCGGACAAACTGAGCACGGCTTTCCACAGCGGAAGCAGTTCGGCGGCCTGTTCCGGCGTGACCGCCAGGTCGGTGTCTTCGAGCAGGAACGTACCCATGGAAAGTCGCATCTGCGCTGGATAAGCTCCTCCTGCGGATCCGAATGCGGACGGCGCCTCACTGGTTTCGGTCGCTGAGCTGCTGCAGGCTGCAAGCAGCAGGACCAGGATGAATATCGGGATCAATTTAATGGTTTTCATCGAGAACTCCTCGTTGATTGATTTTGCCGTAAATATGCGTGGGTCACTCGTGGCGCAGCGCCTCGATCGGGTCGAGCTGCGAGGCTTTGTTGGCCGGATAGGAGCCGAAAAAGATGCCCACACCGGCGGCTGAGGTGAAGGCCAGAAGGATCGATGAGAAGACCACGACCGTACGCATGCCGCTGATCGATCCGAAGAGCCACGATCCGGCTGCGCCGGAGAGTACGCCGATCAACCCGCCGATCAGACTCAGCAGCAGCGCTTCGGTGAGGAACTGCCAGCGGATGTCGTTGGGCGTGGCGCCCACCGACTGGCGGATGCCGATCTCGCGCGTGCGTTCGGTCACGCTGACGAGCATGATGTTCATGATGCCGATACCGCCAACGATCAAAGAGACGCCGGCCACCCAGCCGAGCAGATTGCGGAATGCGGCCGTCGTGGACTCCTGGGTCTGGATGATGTCCTGCTGCGTGGTCACGCTGAAGTCGGCATCCTCGAGCGAGACATCGTGGCGCTTGGCCAGCAAGAGTTCGATTTGCTGGATGGTGCTGTCCAATACATCGGGGCTTTCGATCTCGACGTAGATCACGCGCACGTTGTCGCCTATGAAACGGGCGAACATGGAGGGTGTGAATTTCTGGAAGACCACGGTGATGGGGACGTAAACCTGGGCGTCGAAATCGACTCCACTGACCAAACCGCGTTCGGCGAACACGCCGATCACGGTCAGCTTGGTCGTGTCCACGGTGATCATCTGGCCGATGGGGTCTTCTTCTCCGAAAAGCTCCTGGGCCAGATCGTAGCCCAACACGGCGAGTTTCTGCTTGCGGTCGACCTCGCGCTGGTTGAAGTAGCGTCCGTCGGCGATTTCCATGTCGCGCACGGAGGGGAAGTCCGCCGTGGTGCCCTGGATGGTCACTTCTTCCAGGGAGGCGCTGGCCGTTTTCACCGTCTCGGAAGAGGACATTTCCACGACGACGGCCGAAACGCCCTCGACCTCGTCGGCGATGGCGAATGCGTCGTCGTAGACCAATCCGCCCGCGCCACCGCCACTGAATGGATTGCCTCCGCCGCGGGCACCGATGCGGCCGAAGCTGGAAGTGACGTAGATCAGGTTGGATCCCAGGCCGGTGATCTGGTCCTCGATGGTGGCTTCGGTACCAGCGCTGATCGAGACCATGACGATCACCGAGGCGACGCCGATGATGATGCCCAGCATGGTGAGCAAGGAGCGCATCTTGTTGCCGGTGATGCTCTCCCAGGCAACGTTTAGGAATTCACGCAGATTCATGCGCCACCTTCTTTTTCTTGGACTTGCTGGCGCCGTTCGTAACGATCTCTTCCACATGGCCGTCGAGCAGGTGAATCGTGCGCTGCGTATGAGCGGCGATCTCGGGATCGTGCGTGACCATCACGATCGTACGGTCGCCTTTGTGCAGTTCGTGCAGCAGTTGCATGATCTCCTCCCCGGAACGGCTGTCCAGGTTGCCGGTGGGCTCGTCGGCCAGGATGAGCAGCGGATCGTTGACCAGGGCGCGGGCGATGGCGACGCGCTGCTGCTGCCCGCCGGAAAGCTCCTGGGGCATGTGCTGCAGCCGATCGCCCAATCCCACTGATTCGAGCACCTTGCGCGCCGTCGCCTCACGTTCTTCCATGCTGCGCGTGTGGTTGCGGTTGTAGAAGAGAGGCAGCATGACGTTCTTCAACGCGCTGGTGCGCGGCAGCAGGTTGTAGGATTGAAAGATGAAACCGATGCGTTCGCCGCGGATGTGCGCCAGCTGGATGCGGTCTTTCTGGCTGATGTCCTCGCCGTCGAGCACGTAGGATCCTTCGCTGGGACGGTCGAGGCAGCCGAGGATGTTCATCAGCGTGCTCTTGCCGGAACCGGAAGGGCCCATCACGGCCACGAATTCGCCGCGTTCGATGTGAATGCTCACGCCATTCAGCGCGGCGACGCGGACGTCTCCCTTGCCGTAAATCTTCTTCACATCGTGCGTCTCGATCAGTGCGGGAGCGGCCATCATCGGGTCTCCACGATGCCGGTCGTCACCACTTCGCCCACTTCCAGGCCGGAGGTGATCTCGGCGTAGGTGTAATCCATGATGCCCACTTCGACCGTGCGCAGCCGGGGTTCGCCGTTCTCGTCGAGCACGAACACGGCATATTCGCCCGGCGAAAGCTCGCGCAGCGCCTCGACGGGGACCAGAACCGCGCCGATGGCCTTGCCGGCGATCACGTCCACAGCGGCGTTCATGCCGATCAACAGGTGATCGAGGCCGGGATTGTCCTCGCCGTCCAGCAGCACCAGGCCGCGCACGGTGGAGATGGGTCCTTCGCTGTAGAGTTCGGGATCCAGCTGCAGCACGTGACCGGTGTACATCAGGTCCGGGAGGGCGTCGAAGGTCACCTCCACTTCGTAGTCCAGGTCGATTTTATCCAGGTCGGTTTCGTCGAGATAGATTTCCAGGTAGAGCTGGCTCAGATCGGCTACGGTGATGAACGTGCCCGAGACCGTCTGGCCGGATTCGGCCGTGACGGCCATCACGGTGCCGTCGACGGGCGAGGTGATGATGGATTCATCCAGATTGCGCTGTGAGACGGCCAGCCTGGCTTTGGCGTTGTCGAGCTGCAACTGTGCCTTCTCGACTTCATTCGGATTGGGGCCGTCCTTGACGCGCTCGTAGGCGCGTTCGGCTTGATTAACCTGCGCTTTGGCCATGGCGAGTTCGGCGTCGAGCTGCGCCTGCTGTATTTCTGTGGGTTCGCCTTTGTACCAGTTCAATTCGCGCAGGACCGAGTTGTAGTGGTTTTGCGTCGCGGCGTACTGCGAAAGGGCGATGGCTTTGGCGCGGTTGGTGTCTGAGGTGTTGGAATACTTGTCGTATTGGGCTTTGGCGCGCTTGAGCTCGATCTCGGCCAGAATCAGATTGGCCTCGGCGGCGTCGATGGTTGCCTGGCTGGCACGGTTGCCCGCTTGCTGCACGGACCAGGTGTACTCGGCGCTCTGCAAGGCATCCTGGGCGTCGGCCAGGTCGAGCAGCGCCTGAGCGGTGACGAGATCGGCGTTGTCGTACAGTTCGTCGAGAGCGTTCTGCGCGTCGAGCAAGGTGAGTTGGTCGGCGGCAACGCTGGCCTGCAGCTGTTCGCGTTCCCCCTGTACGGCGAGTACGTCACCGGCCTCGACCGTGTCGCCGGCCTGAACGTTGAGTTCGGCGACGGGTCCGCTGGCGGCGAAACCCAACTCGTATTGGTGACCGGTGGTGAGCGTTCCGGATCCGCTGGCGTAGATTACCAGGTCGCCCCGGCGCACGCGTGCGGTCTGCAGCTGATCGGTTTCAGCCGCCTCGCTCTGGCCGAAGACGGTGAGTGAAAGCGTGACCGCCACAGCGATGAGCAGCACCACGACACCTGCGCTGATAAGCTGCTGCTTGCGGCTCCACTTGCGGATATCCAATTTTCGAAGCATGAGCTTGGGTTCTCCTTTGCGGCATAGCGGAATAAATTCAAGCGAAAGTATAGTTACAGCGTGTTAAAGAGTGATGAGGATGTTGTGAAGAAATTGTGTGGATTGGATAATTATCCGGGCAGTTCACGACTTACACCTTCGAGGTTCAAACTGCATTTATCGAAGGCAGACGCCCCGATGGGGTGTCTCCGGGCGAAATATAATTTCTTCACGTTGCTCGTTTTTCAAGCCTGCGCCTGTGATGGAGTTCGCGATACAAAGCCGCATGTCGGCCTTGTTTACAACATGTGAACGAGTGTATCCTTTTAGAGATCCGTTGGAGGAGGCTCGCTGTGAGCGCCAAGAAAATCGTATTCACAATCCTGCTGATTGGTCTGCTTTTCCTTTCCGCCTGTGAATTCCCGGGTCTCTCTCCAGGAAAACAGACTGATGCACCTGCCCTCAGTCCGACGCCGAGTCCCACGGTCATGGCGATCGTAGGAACCTGGACTCCTTCCCCGACCTCCGGGAGCACGAGCGTCGAATCGACGGCAGAACCTACGCAGGAAGAACCCCAACGTATCCCCATCGGCATCGACAACGTGGAGCGGCTTGCCGTCAGCACCCGGATCGAAACCGGCATGAAGACGATCATAGCGGCGCTCGATCTTTCCAAAGACGGCCGCTACCTGGCCATCTCGCAGTGGGGCGATCCGGAGGTCGACGTACGCCTGTGGGATTTTCAGGAGGAGCAATTGCTTCCGCCGCTGGATTTCCATACGGCGATCGTGACCGACGTCGCCTTTTCACCGGACGGCGAATGGCTGGCTTCGTGTTCGCAGAATGGGGAGGTCGCTCTTTGGGATGTGGGGAGCTGGGAACTGGCACGTAGTTTCTCGTCCTACGAAAGAGGTGCTTCCGCGCTCGCCTTCTCGCCGGATGGAAGCCTGCTCGCCGTCGGTGGCCAGCGCAACCAGCTCGGAGTGTGGCGGCTGGCGGATTTCGAGCGTGTGAATTATTTCGAACAATCCAATCCATTCAAGGTCGAGAAGATCGTGTTCACCGCAGACGGCAGCCGCTACTTCGCCGACACGGGCTACGCCGACGTCACCGTGTGGAACACGGCCGACGGTGAATTGGTGAAGTCCTTCCGCGGGGAAGCGTGTATTGGCGGATTCGACCTCTCGTCGGACGAGTTCAGGTTGGCTTATTCGTCCGAGTGTTCCGACGCGCACGAACCCCACGATCCGCTGGCCCGGGTCGCCGTGCGCGATGTCGAATCGGGTGAGGCGCTGGTGTACGGCGATCGCAAAGAGGACAGCACGATTTTGTTCTTCACGGCCGATGATACCCTGATCGTTACCAACAACAGGAACAGGCTGCGTTTCTGGGACGCAGCGGATGGTTCGCTGGTGTATCAACTTCCAACCGGTGTGTACTACGTTGAATACATGCTCTCCGATGACGGCAGCTTGTTGATCGTTGGTGGGGGAAGTGGCGATATCCGCATCTATGAGGTGGAATCACTGTAGGGGCGGTTCGTGAACCGCCCGCACGACAACATCGGGAAAATGGTAGGGGCGGGTTCGAAACCCGCCCTTACACGAGCTGATCCACACACCGCCACGCAGCAGTCGTCTATTCGCAGCCGAAGTGACCAGGTCCGCGGCCCCGGAAGGGCATCATCGGACCGGGGAAATCCTCGGGGAATTCCTGGTCGAGGAGTTCCTGGGCCTGCGCTTCAGTAATCATGCCTTGCTCTAGCATCCATTGGATGTGTTGCTCATGTTCGGCCTGGATGTCCGCTTTCAACTGCTCCAGGTCGACATCGTTTTCCTCGGCCCATTGCTCCAGCGTCAGACCGCTTTCACGCCATCCGCGAAGCTGCTGGTCGAACGCTCCCTCGTGGGGGAAGAGCCCCTCGCGGCCGACGCCGGGTGTGGTCTTGAAACGGCCCCGGCCGTCCATCCATCCATGCTCGAGAGGGAAGTCCCGTTCGAGCAGGTCGTCGGCCAGTTCCTGCGAGATTTCGCCGTCGTCGACGGCTTGTTGGATGGCTTCCGCTCGAAGCGCCTGCAGTTGCTCGTCGATCTGGCTGCGGGTTTCCTCCAGGTCGAGACCGAGTTCGTCGCACAGGTCAGCGAGCGTTTTTCCCTCTTCCCAGGCGGTTTGAACCTCTTCGGGTGTGATCCCGAGTGCTCCGGCGTAGACGGCCAGGATGGTTTCGCCGTCGAGCCATCCGTGCGGCGGATGCGGTGGATTCTCGTCCTGTGCGAACGCCGTCAGCGCGCCCGCGACGATGAGAATGGCAACGAGCAGCGCCACGATCCAGCCGGTTTTCTTGATTCTCTTCATATATCTACCTCCGTAGATTGGGTTCCATTCCATGATGATCCGGAATGGAAATACCGGTTAACGAGTTTCGCTACGAGTGTAGCGAGGATGTGTTTAGGATTTGTAAAGGGGAGGTGAAGAGTTGATGTGATTCCGCGGGGCGGCCAAGGTGTCATGAAGAATGTGGGGGCGACCCATCGGGGCACCCCAACGCGTCGTTATGGAACGAAACGACTTCGAAACGTTTTATTTCTCGTTGTATACTCAATGCGTAAGCCTGCGCCATTCTCATCCACATCTGCAATGCGTTCGATGAAAGCATTGCTCGCATGTCACAATTCTTAATCGATTGGCGTTTAATAAGTGAACGGGTCGCATCAATGCCGCGATCCTGGATTCACATGAGAGAGAGGAGCGCATCATGAGCTCGTATATCCTGCGCCTCGTCCGACTTCTCTTTGTGCTCGCGCTGATGATCATCCCGGTTCTACCCGTCACTGCCGTAGACGCTTACGACAGCACCTGGATCGTGAACACGGTCGACGACGTGGACGACGGCGTGTGCGGTGCCATCCACTGCTCGCTGCGCGAGGCGATCAACATCGCCAACGCCACTTCCGGGCAGCAGACCATCGCTTTCGACATTCCCGGCCCCACGCCGCACGTCATCGAACTGTGCAGCGCGCTGCCCACGATAACGAACGAAGTTTTCGTCGACGGCACGCTCGAACCGGATTACGGCTCCGGCACCGGCCCGGTGGTGGCCATCGCCGCCGGCAAGGGCACGGGCTGCGCGGCTCCGGCGTACGGATTGTGGATCGAGGGCGGCGGTTCCGTCGTGCGCGGTTTGAGTATCGTGGGTTTCGATTCGCCCAGCGATCCCCTCTCGGCCGGCATCGTCGTTTACGCTTCCAGCGGCGTGCTCGTCGAGCACAATTACCTCGGCTTGCTTCCCGGAGGAACGCCGCGCGGCAATTCCAGCGGCGTGCTGCTCGGTTCCTCGATGAACCGCGTTCACAGCAACGTCATCTCCGGCAACACTTTCGGCGTCAACCTCGTGCTGGGCAGCAACATGATCGACGACAACCGCATCGGCACCGACCCGGATGGGTCGTCGACCGGCCCATCGCTTCGCAACACGGTCGGCGTGTACATCCAGGAGACCGCCCCCGACAACCACATCGGGAGGAATGGCGGCGGGAATTTAATCTCCGGGAACGGCACCGGAATCTACGCCGCTTCCTCGGGCAACTTCATCTTTGGAAATCAAATCGGCACGGATCAAAGTGGGATGAGCGCCCTGGGCAACGAGGTCGGCATCAACGCCGCTGATGCGCCTTATACGGTCGTCGGTGGGGCGGAGGCATGGACGCGCAACCTGATCTCCGGCAACACCATCGGCGTCGGGGTGGGGGACCACAGCATGATCTGGGGCAACTACATCGGCACGGATATCAACGGTGCGGGAGCGCTCCCCAATCAAATCGGAATTTCGATTCAATCGGCGGCCGACGTACACATCGGCGGAACGGCAAGCGGGCAGGGGAATCTGATTTCGGGCAACAGCATCGCCGGGATCGTGCTGCACGAGGGCGCCACGGACGTCGAGGTCTTCGCCAACCGCATCGGTACCAACCTCTCCGGTGTCGGTCCGATCGCCAACGGCCGCGGCGTTTCCGTTCAGGGCAGCGGAAATTTCATCGGGTACGAACTGGGCGGCGGAAACGTCATCGCCTACAACTGGAACGAAGGCGTGCTGCTGTTGGGTTCCGCGAAGGACAACCTCGTTGCACACAACGCCATCCACGACAACGGTACGGGCATCTACGTTGCGCACAACACGGCCTTTCGAGATTCCTTCAGCATGAACCTGTTCCACGACAACGGCGCGCTGGCCATCGACCTGCTGCCGACGGGCCCCAACGTGAACGACCCGGGCGACGCCGACGGCGGCGCCAACAAACGCCTCAACTACCCCGAATTCACGGCCATCGACACGACGCACGTCGAGGGGACGGCCTGCCCGGGCTGCACGGTGGAGGTCTATTTGAGCACCTTCGACCCCTCGGGCTACGGCGAAGGTGAGATTTTGCTGGGCGCGACGGCGGCCGACTCGGCGGGCGATTTTATTTTCACCTATCCGACGGCGCTCACCATTTGCGACGACGTCACGGCGACGGCGACGGACGCAACCGGGAACACTTCCGAGTTCTCGCACAACGGTTCGGCGGGGATCTGTTTCCACATGGGTTATGCTGGGCTTGCCGGACTTGCCGGCTTCGAAGGCGCGATCGTGGTCATCTCGCTCTTCGTCAGCCGGCGGATCGCCGACAAAGTCGGTATGTCCGCGGGCCGGGCGGCGCTGGCCGGTCTGGCGGCCGGTGCGATGCTGGGCGCGGGGGTTTTTGGTGCGATGCGGGCGCTGCCGAACTTCGTCTGGGGTATACCGCCCGGGGAGACGCGTGCAGCGGAGGACGTCCTGCCTCCATGCGAGGCGTATTTAACGCCCGGGAGCGTGCATCCCGTGGAAGGCGCCCGGGCGAGTTTTGGAATTACGGGAGATGATTGGATTCCGCCCGATCCACTGGACTTTGGCGGTGAAGGAGAAATACCGCCCGACCCGTTGGATCATGGCGGTGAAGGAGAGATTCCGCCCGATCCCCTGGACCATAGCGGTGATGGTGAGATTCCACCCGATCCATTGGATAACTTGAGTCTTTCCTGGAGTCCTCGCGACCCCTTGTCCGACGACGGCGAGCACGGCGACGGCCAGGCCGAGAGGCAGTGGCGCGTGGAGCTGCTGCTGCCCGACGGCGAGATCGTCAGCCAGGTCGCAACGGAGGACGCCGTCGCGCTCTCATCGTTCGGCATCGGCTCCGAGTGGCTGATGGACGACGGCGAACACGGCGACAGCGCCGGTAAGAGCGTGATGGATGATGGGGAACACGGGGATAGTGCGGGTAAAGAGGTGATGGACGACGGCGAACACGGGGATGGCATGACCGGGCAGCCCTTCTTCTGGCGTCTGACGGGAGAGATGCCCGCCGAGGACGGCGGCATGCAGGCTTTCTGCCAGACGACAGCCTGGACCTCCTTCCAGTTGGGCGGATTCGAATCGTCGCCGCCGCCGCCCTGGGAGCCTGCGGCGCCGCCGGCGGCCCCGCCGCAGGAGCCGGAAGAAGCGGTGGAAGAGTCTGAGCCCGAACCTGAGGTATGTACGCCGACGGTGACGGCGCTGTTGAACCTGACCTGCCGCTCCGGTCCCGATTCGGCCTACGAGGACATGGGCTACCTGCTCGAAGGCGAATCATCGACGGTGGAGGGGCGCAATGCTGAGGGGACCTGGTGGTGGATCCTGAACCCCGACTGGCAGGGTCACTGCTGGGTCTGGTCGGGTGGTGCCGAGGCAGCCTGCATCCCGGAAGATTTACAGGTGATCGTTCCGCCGCCGCTGCCTCCCGCGCTGGTCTGCGAGAGCAGCCTGAATGAGGCAGACTGCGTCGCTGCAGGCGGGACGTATCTCGACAGCAGGGCTTCGTCGGCTCCGGTCTGTCAGTGTCCGTAGAAGGAATGTAGGGGCGACCCGCCGGGTCGCCCTTATGCATATCCACATACGCATTTCACATCGTAGTGGCAGCCCCCTGTGGCTGCCCGGAGCATAGACGCCCTTCCGGGCGGCTTTACATGTTATGGGGGAATTTTGTAGGGGCAACCCCCTGTGGCTGCCCGGAGTAGAGACACCCTTCCGGGCGTCTCTACGCGTGGTTCTAATTGTGGGGGTCGACTCGCCGGGTTGCCCTTCCACGAACCCATTCGATTTCGAGGCAAACCCTCACGGCCTGTTTCGTTTCTCGCCTTGATCGGGCATGTATTCGATGTCCTGGCACGTGGCTTTCTCTTCAGGTCCGCCACGATCATAGAACATTTGGATTGCTTCGCTGAGATCCACGCCGAGGCTTGGTTCTCCCTCGGGTTCCTGCGTGCCTTTGATTTCCTCGTAAAATTCGAGTCTCTGCATGCCGTCAAGCAGAGGGATGCGGAACGCGAACGAGACTTCGTCCAGCAAGTAGCTTTCGGCTTCACCCTCGTCGCGCAGCACGATTCGCGGGCTCAGGGGCATGAATTCTTCGTAGAGAATCTTTCCCTCCGTGGTTTTCACGATCACGAGGGAGGTGGTGTCGGCGGTGAAACTCGTCCGTTTCGGGGGTATGCAGGGGCGCACTTCGACGCCTTTCTCGCCGACGAACCATTCGCCGTCCTTGAATTGGACGTCGACGAGGATCACGTATTCTCCGCTTGCATCTTCTTGAACCCCGTCAGGAAGAGCGGGTGGGTTCGCCGCTGTGGATGCGAAAGTCACGGCGACGGCGAACGTGGCGATCAGTCCTGAGAGAAAATATCGTCTCTTATTCATTTTCATCCCTCGATCTCTCTCGTCGTTCGAACGCTGCGGGTCATCGATCCGAATTTCGGACCGCAGCGTTAATATTGATCGAAATCATCGGTCACGTTTTCGGCGCTCTCGACTCCCCAGGGATCGCCGACCAGGCCGCGCTGCATGACCATGTTGTCGGAAAGGGAGAAAATGCCCCACCAACCGTTCTGGCAGTTGGTGAATTCCCAACACGCAGCCGGATCCCGTCCTTTGGCGTTCTGCTCTGCCTGGCAGCTCGCTTCGTTGGACCAG
>DAOUEE010000084.1:0-10189 GCA_034430695.1 Anaerolineales bacterium
AACACATTGAATAATGACGTTGCCTTAAAAATAGTAAATGGTGCATTCAATATAATCCAACCAAGCCCCGGGCTTACTGGAGCTTCACCAAGAAGGGTAATATCATATGGTGCAATTCCCTGCATCATAGCAAGAACCGGAACTTGCATGGCATCGTCCCCGGTTCCGCCCTGATATAGACCCTCCTTCTGGGAATACATAAATGATCCAACTAGCCAAATGACGGATAGAAGGAGTACTGGCAGGGTTTTTATGGATAAGACCCGTTTTATCAATGGGAATGAATCAATCCTTATCAGGGCACAGAATATGAATAAGAATACTAGGCTAGATAGGATCAATACCAATGACGGAAAAGGAATAGACGAAGCGACATAATAATTCCGCAACGAAGGCACCTGTACAATTAGGACAAGCAACCACAACCGCGTGTCTTTCAAACACATCAACCCTCTATTCTTCAAGAGCTTCATTTACACGATGCCTCAGCTGTTTTTCGAATGTCATATCGAATAATTTACAAGACAAGATATTCGTAGGCTCATACCCAGTAAGATACAACACCCAGTAACCTTAGTTGCTTCGCGAATCATGGAAGCGAAAAGTTTGATATTCACTTTACTTCTGTTGTGGTGAATTGAGAGAATAAAATCAATCATATCCTACGAAAACGATGGTGAACTCGGGATAATTAATTATTATGCCCCCGAGGCAAGATCGGATAGAGGTAGCCCCGATCTGCCGAGGATCCATTGATTTGAACCTTCAAAACCTGCCGTAGTGCGGACGGTCTTGTCCGTAAATGAAAAGACGTATTGGCGCTTGAACTCCCTTTTAATCGTGAAGTTAACCACCCCATCTTCCACGAGCGCAACCAGCGATAATTGCGTGGGGAAACCGCCGCCGGACTGTGAAACCGTTTCGAGGATTGAAAATCCCCGTTCGACGTTGAACAAATTTTGGGACTCGGCGAGCATACTGTAGCACGCTATATAGCGATCAGATCCGACACCGTCAACTTCTCGGTAGTCTCGACTGACAAAGTCAGACAGGGGGAAGTTCGTCAGAACCATGAAATCTTCGCCAACGTCTTCTAAGAGTATGTTAGATCTTCCCGGTTCGACTACGTAGGCACGACGACCTCTGCCAGCGATCATGCTGTGCACGCTGATCTGGGGAACGTTGACAACCGTCTTGTCCTGTAGATATTCGCCCAGATCAGCGAGGTCGAGCTGTTTTCCCAGGATCCAGTCAAAAAGCCGGATAATATGCACGCAATTTTTTCCCCGCCGATACACTCCGGCATCGATGGGATCCACCATGAGCAGGTTAACAAACGTGCCATTGTCGTTGATGCCGATTGCCGGTAAGAATCTGGAATTCTCCTGCTGGAAGACAATGAGTTGATCATCCCCCCGCAAACCGAGTTTGATGGCGCGGTCGGAGATATCGAAGTTCATGCCGATGTAAGTCTTTTCTGCGTAGATAACAAAACTCGTGCACATGGTAAACGATCCACTTGTGAGGCAAATTTATCGAAAACGTTGATTTATCAGAATCTCAATCATTATTACCCAACGGTCTGGAACACAACTGCGATCTGCAGACTATACGCTATTGGTCGATTTCCCACAGATTGTAGATAACCCCGAACGGATCTCTTACATAGCAATCCTGGCCCTTACCGCGCCAGCGAAGGACTTCACAACCATGCGCCACAAGTTCCTTCCGGGCTCGTTCAAGGTCTTCGACGAACAACTCCATCACCGGGCCGCTGATTTCTTCATCTTCGATGACGAACAAATTAAGCGGATGGGCATCATGATCGCCGAGTGCCGGATCGTCGGAGCGATTTTCGAATCCGAGCACATCGGAATAGAATCTAACCGCATCAGAAAAGCGATCCGTTCTCACGGCCACGTTCGGACTCATCGTGAATTTCATACCGCCACTCCTTTCTCAATCGAAGAATTTGATTTCTCCAAAGCACCGTTTTTGTCTTCGCCAATCAACGGCTCCAGCGCATATGAATGACGTTCGCCATACCTGCTTCACATCGCCGAGCGATGCCGTGGTTTGCGCTGGTGACGAGTGCGATATGATTCTCTAGGTCGTAAGGAAGCCGGTCGTTGGAGGTGAGCATGGACACCCTCTGGACGCGATGGTCAAACGGCGATTGTACTCGTCCTGCGTTCATTCGACACAAGCGGGAAGCTTGGCTTTACTAAATGTACTTCCAGCATCACGACGATCGAAACTTATTCGATATTTTCTGATCTCAGAGTACAAGGACTACGTTGTCGTCCTTTCGTCTGCCTTCACCTGAATCAGATCAAATACAAATTTACGCTTTGCATCCGCCAAGAACGCCGACACAGGTGAATCCGGACGAGCGTCGAAGAAATCTCTGGTAATCGGATTTTCGTTGACGTACGTCTTCAGAATCGGCGCTGCGGATTCCGGCAGCAATTCGCGAATCTGATAATCATTCCGGTCGGCGCCCCTGGATAACCGAATGGTCCCCGCAGCCCGAGCGTTCTTGACCCAATCGACGTCCCCATAAGGCGCCACAAGCCAACGATCGTTCCCTTTTTCTACCAGCACCACAGGCACCGAATGCAGCCGCCCGGATTTGCGACCGGCGACGGTCAGCAAATAATATCTCCCGGGCGCAATTCCCAACCGCAGCAGCCAGATAAAAATACGGTTGACAACGCGCCGGATGAAATTGTATCGAAATTCACGAGCCATCAATGTCCCCTGTTTACGGCCGATGTTATCAACTAGCCTGTATGTATACTCCCCATCAAGATAGTAGATGCGGTTGACAACTCCTTTACTCCCCCAGCCGATATCCACTTTTCTCCCAGGCAGCGCGTATTTCCGGATTGCGCTGCAGATACGCATCTACGTATTCCTTGCGCACCGTGTTCAGCGGACAAGAGAAATTAATGCAGCGACTGCAGATGGATCGACGCAAGCTGTAAATCCCACTGACCACCGCAGCCAGACCGATGAAACTCAACAAATACTCCCGTCCCATCAGGAGAAAGACGAACGGAAAGGCAAACCAGATCAATCCGCCCAAGAGAAATTGCATTTGTTCCGATTTACTCATCGGACCGGGTTGAAATTTGAAGATCTTAATCACCCCGCTGTTGGCATGGCAGTGCAGAATGCGGCTGTCCTCGGCCCACATGGGGCAGTGCCGGCACAAGACACGCGCTTCCCACACGAAGAAAAAGAAGATGGAATATCCGAGCCACCAGAACAGGAGCATACCGTAGCGGGCACGAATCGTCCCGGCGATGACGGTGACTGCAAACGGCAGCAGGAGCATCAAGAAATGGACCAGGTCTTTCGACTCATAACGACACATGAACTCGCCCTGGATCGAACAATAGTCGCACTCCGTGGCTGGCTTCCAGGTACAAAGCGTTATTGGGGCATTCGGTGAATGGATTTCGATTGCATCTGACATGGGAACCACCTCTTGATCAATTTCTATCGTTTCCCACAGGCCTACACACCTCTCGACTCTGCCCGTCTTGGATACATTATAGAACCAAGTTGCCCGAATCCACTCATCCGCCGCGGCCGGATAACCATTTTCTCTAGCTCAGGATCGATTTCAACCCCACGGCCCAGGCACGGATCTCTTCCCAATCGCGCAGGTCGCTGGCCGGCGCGTCCCCGGCAAGCATCTTGATCATGAAACCCAATTTCGATGGATCGTATTTCCCCCCGAACAGCTTGAGGCTCGCGGGCTTGAACCAAGGGTGCTTCGCCAGCGCGTTGTCGAGTTGATCTTGCGAGTTCTGCCATTCCTGCTCGTCGTGCGGTTCGTGAACGGGACCGAGTGCGAACACAGCCACCGGGCGATCGCCGAGCGCCGCACGATGGCGCGAGAGGAAGCGATGGGCGTCCTTGTGCCAGCGGAACATGAAAAGCGGTGCCCCGAGCACGATGCCGTCGTACTTCTCGATCTCGCGTACCTCTCGTGCAAACCGTAAATCGACTTCAAATCCATTTTCGCGCAGCGCATCGGCGATGGCTTCGGCGACTTCCTGCGTCGAGCCGTAGCGCGTGGCGTAGGCGACCAAAATCGATGGTGACACAGTACACTCCTTCCACGATGTTTAGATAATGGACTTCCCGGTCAGCGACCCAAGCGCGATAGCTGCCGGTAGATCGAGAAATACCAGATGATCAGAAGAACGGCGTTCGGAAGAATTACGAGCAAGGCGATGATCTCTGACGACGTCAACGCTTGCCGCAAATAGTCGAGCAGCGAAAGGACGTTCGCCGCAATCCCGACGTAAGCGGTGGACCTGCTGAAGGATTTACTGCGCAGCATGCTTGCAGAGACGATCCATCCTGCGATCGAAACCAGGAAGAGGCCCACGTTGAATCCGCCGACGGTCCGTTGGTTTGTGTTGGTCAATAAAGCTTGCCCCGCAGCGACGAAGATGGATTTCTGCGCCTCTGTCGCGGCAGCCGCGTGTTGGTCGCTGAGGGAAAGCATCGCGAACGGATTGTTCGTGGCCAGGAATACCGCAACCCCGATCAGCGCCAGGGTTACCGCGATCCTCATGCGGGTCCGATCGACATTCTTGAGTGCGCTGTAAAACGCCAGGAAAACGATCACGAACATGACGTACATCACGACTTCCAATCCCCAAAACTGGAGAAGTCCTACGAGCCGATTTCTCTGGAAGAGTTCGAACCATTCGACGACCGTTTCCGGCAGGGGTGAGATCGATTGGGCGATCACCTCCCCCAGTGTCACCGCTGCGACGATAAAGGCGGCCGCAGCGCCAATCCGGAATATATCCCTATCGGATTGTTCAACGGCCGGACTGTTTTCTCTACGTTCCATCGTCCATCATCCTTTCATTTCTTTCCAATGATTCAATCCGCACGGCGCCGGCTCACCAGAACGCAACGCCGTATCAGCCGGCAAACATTGCGAAATAGGATATCGCAGTACTAATCACTGTCAAGGCCACGCCGGCTACGATACCTACCGGAATCGACTTCAGCATGTGCTTCTTCATGGACTCCGCACCCATGTCGTCGGGCAGTCTCAGGAACCCCGGCCGCCAAACGCCGATGACCAATCCATCGATGACGAGTGTATCGAAAAGAAAGAGGATGATGTAATGTGCGAAGTTCAGCAGGAATAACACCATGAAAGGGATCGTCAGACCGCTACGAGCCAGGCCATAGTAATTGGCCAAGATCTGAAAGCCCACGATGATCAAGAGCAAGAGCAGCATGTTTAGAATGCCGCTGAGCGGGATACGCTCTTTCAACGTACCGTCCTGCTTTCGTGCGGTATACACCAGTCCGCCTCTGAAGACGGCGAAGACGTAGATACAGAATGCGAAAGCACCGACAGCACTCCAAACGATAAGGTAGCGAATGGCGATATCCAATGTCATCTGAACCTCCGGGTTGAGCGCTTGACTATACAGATAGGATGGTATATCATTTTTCTAAGAAAGTTAGGCACGGCTAATTTTATCCCCATACAGCAGGAAAATCAATACTGCCCACGAAAAGGGATGTCATAGAAAACAAAGGTTTACGATGGAAAAAAAGAAGAGCAAATTACCCTATCTGGTAACGATCGTCATCCTGGCGAGCATCATCTCCGCAATCGTGCTCGCTGCGGGAAGATGGGATTGGATCGAGATGTGGATTTTTCTGGCCACGTATTTGATCGTTTTTATCGCCTGGGGGATGTACCTGAAATTCAAAAAACCCGATTTGCTGCAGGAAAGGGTGACCGCCTTCGGTAAGGGGAAAAAGTGGGATCGGATTCTGATCGGCATTTATTGGATCCTGATTCTCGCGTTTCTGTTTACGGCGTCATTGGACGCCGGCCGGCATCAGAACTTCGTTACACCCATTCCGATCAAAATCATATCTATGGTTTTCATCCTGGCGGGATACGCACTCGGGTTTTGGAGTGGAATTGCCAACGAGTATCTGTCGAGTTTCGTACGCATCCAGGAGGAGCGTGGCCATCAGGTGAGCCAGGCGGGACCCTATCGTTTCATCCGGCATCCGATGTACGCAGGCGATATTCTCAGCTACCCCTTCGTGGCGCTCTTTCTGAACTCACTCTGGGCGCTCATACCGGCGGCCTTGATCATCGTGCTGTTTATCGTGCGTACCTATCTGGAGGACACTACTTTACAGCGAGAGCTCGAGGGCTACTCTGAATACACGCAAAAAGTCAAATATCGCCTGGTTCCGTACGTTTGGTGATCTTCCGAGGTGAGGAAATGTGGCTTGAGCTGAGGTTTACTGCTTACCCCCAGGTACCCCACCTTCCAAACGATATCCGATGCAGCAGGTAATCGAAGGTGTTGCCCGATAGATTCCCCACCCGAATCATGCGCAGCGCCAGTTCGATCATCTCGAGGACGTTTTCCCCGTAACGCGCTGCGACCTGTTCTCGCACTTGTGGTTCTGGTTTTGCATTCATTTCGGCCCAATGCTGCGCGTACAACATGGCCGGGATTTCCGCGGCCGGGCTTCCTTCGAAGAGCCCTTTTCCCAACGCCTCGATCTCTTCTCCCGAAATTCCCTGCGAAAGCGCTGCCCGGGCGTGGCCGAACGAACAGTAGCGGCAGCGGTTCACAGCGGTGACTGTGAGCATCAAGCGCTCGCGGAATGCCGGCGCGACGACGTCGCCGCGCACCAACGTGCGGATGTCTTTTCGACGAGAGACTAGAATCCGTACGTCGGTCAGGAATTCGTTCAAACTGCGATAGAGTCTGCGATTGAATCCAGCCATCTTCAACCCCGCGAAACGATCGAACCTCCAGGCACCGATCTGACGCAGGCAACCTTCCCTTTGAATTATAAACGTGACTGAACCAGCAGCGCCTTACTTCTCACCGGTAATACAAAGGAAATCTCTGTGGCGGTCTGCAGCTCGATTCACCTCGAGTACGTTAAAACCGGCCGCCTGCATCATTTGAAAGACTTCTTCACCGCGATACAGTGAAATGCCGTTTCGCACAAAGCTTTTGCCTTCGAGTGATTGTTTGCTGGTAAAACAGACGACCAGTCTACCGCCATCGACCAGTACCCGATACATCTCGTCCATGCCGCGTCGAGCATCCGCCCAGTAAAAGATCGAATTGACCGTGCAGCATTTGTCGAAGCACCCGGATGAATAAGGCAGCGTTTCCACATGCCCGCAGCGGACTTCGAGTCTGCCGGCGTCGATCAACGGGCGGTATCGCCGCTTGCAGGAAGCGGCCATCCCTTCAGAGACATCCACACCGGCCAGGAAACCCTGCGTCACGACATCGGCCATCCGCCCCAGCAGGTAGCCACCGCCAAAGCCCACCTCGAGCACACGGTCGTTTGCAGCCAGGTCGAGATGATCGAAAGCGAATTCGTTCAAAGCGGAATTTCTGCGGTTCCACAGCCGTGCCAATAGCCAACTATTAATGCCGTGGGACGGAGAACGGAGCTGATTCGAGAGGAATTTTCCCAACATGGCCGAAGGCTTTTCGTCATCCATCCGGAACTTCTGTCACTTCATGCTGCTCCGAAGTGGCGGGCAACGGTCCTTATCGTCAACGCTCTTCGGACATCCGCCTCGTAAATGTCTACGGGCCTGCCGCGCGTTATACCTTGCTCGACCGTCCGAAAAAGGTACAGACGCATTATAAGGTATTCCCGTTCGAAATCATCGACGAGATAACCAGGTCACCTCTCGCCGAGATCCGGACGCAGCGTGACCCCAGCGCTTGACAAAGCCCCGAAGTGGCGGTTAGAATATCTCGATTGAACGTTCATTCGTTTCACTCGTAGGATAATCATGAGCCCAGGCGAAACGGAAGTGCCCGAGAAACGAGCCGCAATTATAACGGCGACTTTGGACCTGATCGCCAGGCGCGGATTCCACAACACGCCTATGGCAATGGTCGCCAAGGAATCTGGCGTGAGTGTAGGCACGATTTACCATTATTTTGCCAGCAAGGAGGAATTGATTTTCGAGTTGTACAAGGAGATCAAGTCCAATATGATTCACGCCGTTTTAGCGGATTACTCGGCGCAGACTCCCTTCCAGGAACGATTCGTCCACTGGTGGCGGCAGCTCGTTCGTTATTACATCGACCATCCAAAAGAAACCAAGTTCCTGGAGCAATTCGAGACATCTCCCTATTACGACCCAAGGCTGCAGGAGATCTTTGCGGATGATCTCATGCCCTTCATCACCTCCTTCTTTATAGTGGGCATGCAAGACGGCGAATTGAAGAACATACCGCTGGAAATCAGCGTCGAGTTGAGCTTTGGCGTCGCCATCTCTCTGGCAACACAGCATATTCGCGGCACGATCGAACTCGATGACGAGACGATCGACGACGCCGCCAACGCCTGTTGGGATGCAATCGCAAAGTAAAATTTTTAACACGTATAGAATGAACGTTCATTCTATATATCAAAGAGAGGAGAAAGGAATGAAATCCAAATTTACAGTTGAAGGCATGCCGAATCTGACCGGCAAAGTCGCCATCGTCACCGGTGCAAACCGGGGCATCGGCTACGAAACGGCGGCGGCGCTTGCAGCCAAAGCCTGCACGGTGATACTCGCCTGCCGCAACGAGGATAAAGGCAAATCGGCGCTTCAAAAAATCGTGCGGACGTATCCGTTTGCGAAAGTCGAAACGATTCGCCTCGATCTCGCCGCCCTCGTTTCCATTCATCGCTTTGCGATGGAATTCAAGCGACGCCACGATCGATTGGACATGCTCATCAATAATGCGGCGATCATGAACGTTCCCTTCGAAAGGACGGTCGACGGTTTTGAATCGCAGTTCGCCGTCAATCACCTGGGGCATTTTGCGCTCACCGGTCTGCTGCTCGAGCGCATCATCGATACACCCAGGGCAAGAGTCGTCACGGCGAGCAGTTGGGGGCATCGGTTTGGCGTAATCGATATTGACAATCTTAATAGCGAGAAGCGACACGATCCGGACGGCGCTTATGCGCGCAGCAAACTCGCCAATTTGCTGTTTACTTACGAACTCCAGAGGCTTTTCGAACGCGCCGGCGTCGACGCAATCGCTACGGCGGTTCATCCTGGTTGGACGGCGACCCACCTTCCGGATGGTTGGAGTTCATCCAAATTTCGCCTGGATTGGTGGTTGATTCGGATGCTGAACCCGATTCTCGGCCAGCCACCGAAGATGGGCGCCCTACCCACGCTCTATGCGGCAACCGCACTGGACGTTCGAGGCGGCGGTTATTACGGTCCCGGGAGTTGGGCAGGACTGCGCGGGCATCCAAAGTTGTTGCGATCCGGCGGTCGTTCCTACGACACAGAGCTTGCCGTCGAGCTTTGGAAAGCATCCGAGTGTTTGACCGGCGTTAAGTATGACTGGTTCGCATCATCGACGGAAAGGAAGCGGGTCAAAATGGGCGAGGCCCTTAACATTGAACGATGATCGACCTCGATTGCGTCGAACCTTCCCGCAATGGTGCTATTTTTCTATACGCATCCGAAGAAAAGCATTCAAGAATCTTCTCTTTGTTCTCGAATTCGATCACGATCATTCTGTCCGGAGACCAGTCGCCGGAAACCGGGTGAATCGACTCCGAGCGGAAAATGTATCGTCCTCCGAAGCGCTCTACAATCGGGGCGGCTCTTTCGACGTACTGCGCATACAACTTGGGCTTTTCTATCTCGATCTCGGCGATGAAATAAGCCGGCATGTCATCTCCTTGCCGCACAGTTTGGATTCGGCAGCACCTGCATTCTACTTTTCGCCCGTTGAAAGCCAGCGGGCGCATTCTCCGCCCAGCTTCTCCCGCGCCGTTTGTTCGTACGCTGCAACGTCCGCTGCTGAAAGCATATCCCGCCAGCGGCCGTTGACGCCTTTGTGCAAGAAACTCTCTCCGCCCTCTTTGAAAATATCTCCCCCAAACGGAATGCTTTGATCGGCGTGTGCTTTCATGTACGCAAAGGAACAATGCTCCAGAATGGTTTGCCACGTTGCTTCCTCGATGTCGATCTCGAGAAACGCCGCGACGCGCCGGATCTCAGTGGGCATGTCCCGTTTGAGATTCGAAAAATGAAGCAGCATTACGTTAGGGAGATCGCGGATCTCCCACCACGAGCGAACGTGCTCCCAATACGGCCACCACGGGTAGCCGTCCT
>DAOUEE010000085.1:0-4093 GCA_034430695.1 Anaerolineales bacterium
TGGAGGTATTTGTCCGAGAAGGGATTGCCCGCTACGCGGCGAATCGCGATCGGCCCGACTTGCACGGCACTTCGATGCTTTCCCCGTATTTTCGCTTCGGTGTTCTTTCACCACGTTTTGCCGCCTCGCTGGCGATGGATGCTCGCAACAGTTTCCACGATGAAGGCCAGCGTGCGTCCGCTGCGGCGTGGCTGCGGCAGCTGATCTGGCGCGAATTCTACATCGACGTTCTGGCGCATTTCCCTCGTGTGCGTCGGGAGAATTTCCGGGCTAACCTGGCTGCAATTGCATGGTCCAATGATGACGGCGAATTCGAGGCCTGGTGCCGCGGGCGAACCGGTTATCCCATCGTCGACGCGGCCATGCTTCAACTCGACCAGACCGGCTGGATGCACAATCGGGCGCGCATGATCGCGGCTTCCTTTCTGATCAAAGATTTGCTGATCGACTGGCGCTGGGGGGAACGCTGGTTCATGCAGCATCTGCTCGATGGCGACCCGGCGGCGAACAACGGCGGTTGGCAGTGGACGGCTGGCACCGGCACCGATGCGGCACCCTACTTCCGGATCTTCAATCCGGTCGCACAAGGCAAGAAATTCGATCCGCATGGCGAGTACGTGCGGAAGTGGCTGCCCGTTCTCGAAAATGTCCCTGACCGTTTCGTCCACGAGCCCTGGAAAATGCCTGAGGACGTGCAGAAGGAATCGGGCTGCCACATCGGGCGGGAATATCCACAGCCTATCGTGGACCACGCCTGGGCGCGGGAGCGTGCGCTCGCCGCCTACCGCGCCGCGCGGGAATAAGCCAACAAGAACAGCCAGAGTTTTATATCAACGGCCCGTTGACCAGTAACGATTTATTGCTTGAGACGTTCGGCCAACGCCGAGTACTGCTTCCAATAGGCATCGAACGCCCGTCTACCGGATGCCGTGCACGAACAAAGCGTGTTGGGGTACTTGCCCTTGAAGCGTTTGACGATCTTGACGTAGCCCGCATCTTCGAGCTTGCTCAGATGAGCGGAGAGGTTGCCCTTGGTCAACCCCGTGGCGTTCAGCAGGTAGGTGAAGTCGGCGTTTTCGCAGGCCGACAGCACGGCCATGATCGCCAGGCGGGAGGGTTCGTGGATCAGGCGGTCGATATTGATGAGATTCCTGACATCATCGGACATCATTCACCTGCGTCTTGAGCAGCAATCGCCCGCCGCAGGGTGAAGATGCCGCTGGCGGATAGCAGCAGCCCCCAGGTCAGGCTAAAGACGAGCGCGACCTGGGCGAAGGTGAGATCGAGGAAGAGCAGGATTGTGGACAGGGCGCCGCCGATTACACCGAGCCAGATGTAGCGCGGGAGATCGAGTTCGCGCCCCATGGCGATCAACGTGTAGCCGAACGACCAGCCGGTGGCCACCCACAGCATGCGCAGGATGAAACTGTCTTCCACCCAGCCCTGGCGGCGTGCGAGGACGGCGAACGCAAGACCTGCGACGATGATCACGAAAGAGAGCACGGTAACCCGCCGAGGAACGACCCAACGGGAAGCTTTCACCATGCCGCTCTCGCGCCACAGCCAGCGTTTACGGACGAAATTCATCAACCCCAGCATCCCGATCACGGCCAACGGCGCGATGAACAGCACCAAAATACCCAGCCATGCCGCGCCGCGGCCGTATCTTTCCACCAAATCTCCGATCAGGGTGATCCAGAAGGGTTGAAATACGAGCCAGGCGGCAGCGCCGCTGGTCACGAAGAAGATGGCCAACTGCAAATCACGCAAGCCGTCGGCAAATTCATACCGCCGGGTATCTTGTATCAATCGTTTCACATCCGATGGGGACGTCATCATCCACCTCCAGTGCGTTCTTGTGTGCGCATTATAGCATTTTAGGTTTGTAGAGTCAACTAGTTTACAACAATAGATAACTTGATAAAGGTAATCCTGCGTGATGCAAAATCATTGCCCGATGCATCACAAGCCGGCCCTCATCGAGTCTTCTCCTATACCGTCGTGCCTTTGGGAGCTCGCAGGGTGAAAGCCGTGGATAGGACCATTGTCACGGGAGAAAGATGGATGCCGCTGCGTTAAAGTTATGTATTCGTGTTCGGTCTTTTCACCCAGCGTACATCCCAGATGCAAAGGAGTTCCAAGATGAAAGGCAAGCGAATTTATCTTTACCTGTTGGCAGCGCTGGTTCTGGTCGCAGCCGCAGTGACGTTCATCCTGCTCGGAGATCGAGAGGAAGACGTTGTCGAGATCTCCGAGGAAGTTCACCCGACGGAGACGTTTACCTCAATTTTTCCGGCAGAATCCTTGACGATCGAAGAATCCGGCGGCGCGACCTTGTTCGTCGAGACCGGCGCGTTGAGTGTGGATGCCGAAGTCACGTTCGAAGATATCGGGGAAGGCGAGCCCTTCGCCGCCGGCAGTCCGTTCAGTCCCGCCAGCGACGAGTTCTTCGTCGATCTTGGGGATGCGGATCAAATCGGTTCGATCCTGGTGAGTGTTCCGCTGAACGACGGCGCCAAGGATGCCGCTCCGGCCGACACCTCCACCTACGCCTACGTCGCCTGGGCCGAACCGAAGGGCAGTTACCCTTCCGTGGTGGGTGTGAAGGTCGTGGGTGACATGGCCACCTTCCCTGTCGTGGGCAAGGGTAAGTACCAGATATTCAAACTCATCGCCCACCCTGGATTGTTGGAGCTGACCACGATCTACGATCCGCTCGCCGTTCCCACGTATCCACAAATGACGCCGGGTTGGTGCAGCCCTACGGCGATGACCGACTTGGTTGATTTCCACCAGGGTGCCTGGCCCGTGGGCGGCTTCGGCGCCGTGTGGGGTGAATCGAGCAACTGGTATCTGGCCGGTAAGGCAGGCCAGCCTTTCGATAAGGGCTTCTTCTTCCATTGGCTGCTCGGCGCCGGCGGGTACAGTGTGCCGGCGGACGTGAAGCAGAGTTTTTCTACCGGCGACGTGGAGGTCATCATCTGGAACTGGAAGGCAGCCGTCTGGACCGAACTCAGCTTCGAGGAATTGGGCTTCGTGAAGCACGTGGATTACGACTATGCGGAATATCTCTTCGACGCCTTTCAGGCCTACGTAGAATATTACGTTTGGGGCACCGCCATGCCGCGGCGTCCGGTGGCTTGGGGATCCAGCCTGGCCGGCCACAGCCGCATCATCACCGGCAGCGACGGCACGGTGCTTTTCTACAACGATCCGGGATCGGGATCGCTCAACAGCACGCGCTCATGGGCGGATTACCATCAGGCGGTGATGGACAGCCTTACCGCCGAGAAGATCGAAGTGATCGATACCGTGGTGTTGTTTGCCGAACCTCAGCCGGCGAACCAGCGCCGCGGCGTGCTCTGGCTGCTGCCCAGTTCGGGCGGTTTCCCGGGCGCGGTGGCCTTGATCGCCGGAGACACCGGCCAACCGGCGACCAACTGGGTCTGGGGCGGCGATATGGGGCATGCGAATGGATACTACTACACCGATCTGCGCGGCGTCCTGCCCAGCGATGCGCTCTTCGACGTTCAATTCCAGGCTTTGGATTATTACGATGAGGTCGAGTTCGGGTTCGAGGTGTTCAACATATCCACGGGAACGTACAACTACCACGTGGACGTGATCTTGCAGAACGAGAACTTGAGCGTGCTGCAGAACGTAGGTCAGTATGAGGTAGCTGCCTATCCGGGCACGCGCGTGGACATCGTGCCTGCCGGCAGCGTGCGTCTCTTCGACCTGCCGCCGGGACTCTACACGCTCAAGTTCGTGCTGCTGCAGGACGGGCTCTATCAGGACGTGAAGTACGTGCAGTTCCGCGTGGCCGAGACGGACCTGATCGACCTCAACCCCTACGGCGTGTTGACCCAGAACGCCTTCTGCCGTAAGGGCCCCGACCCGGTCTTCGACGACGTGACCGCATTCGAGGCCGGGACGGAGCTGACCTTGCTCGGCGTGAATCCGGAAAGAACATGGGGCAAATTCGAGACGACGATGCACGAGATTACCGTCCAATGCTGGATCGCCTTGAGCGTAATGGAGCTGTACGGTGGTGAGGATGCGCCGATTTTGGCCGTTCCTGCATTTCCCGAGG
>DAOUEE010000086.1:0-15778 GCA_034430695.1 Anaerolineales bacterium
ACCGACGGTGAAGACACCGTGATTCTTCAACAGCACCGCCGGAGAATTGCCGATCGTCTCGACGACCACCTTGCCGATCTGTTCGCCGCCGATCAGGGCAAAATCGCCGCAAGGGATCTCGCCGCCGAACTCATCGCCGATGGCGGTGAGGTAGACGGGAATCGGTTTTCCCAGTGCAGCGAAGGCGGTGGCGTAGTTGGAGTGGGTGTGCACGACGCCGTTTACATTTCCCATGTGGCGGTAGATGTACAGGTGGCTGGCAGTGTCGGAGGAGGGTTTCAATTTCCCTTCCACCACTTTCCCATCCAAATCCACCACCACCATGTCCGCAGCCTGCATGGCCTCGTACTTGACGCCCGAAGGTTTGATTACCACCAGACCGCTTTCCAAGTCTCGGGCGCTGACGTTGCCGCTGGTCCAGACGACAAGGTTGCTGCGCGGCAGTTCCAAATGCAGTCGGAATACCTCTTCTTTTAATGACTCAAGCATGTCGCTCTCCGTACTTGGTTGATTTGCGTCTCGTTGCGAAATCCGTTCAAACACTTCAATGCAGTATTTTCGCCACGGTCCCGTAAATTGCCGCTCGCGAAAGTAAACAACTCATTGAGCACCTTCAAAGCAGAGCTTGTTCATCTCGCCGAGGCGCTTCACGTCCGATTGTGATAGTAAACCTCCCAGCCCAGGTATTTATCCAGCGCTTCGTATACCGCATCGGCTACCTGCGTCAGGTTGACGGAGACGTGATGCTCGTAGCCGTTGTTGCATATGTGGGCGAGCAATCCTTGCAGATTGGGGATCCTGACCACGCCGAATCCGCCGAAGGTCTGCAGCGGGTCGTCGGTGAGTTCACCTTCGCCGGTGTAGGCCACGATCTTGCCGTTCAAATCGTCCGTCGAAACACGCAGGTACGTGAATGGGCCGGTCTTCACTCGCCCGACGACCGTGCCGAAGGTGTTCTCTTTACCCACGGTGCCGGCGATGATTTCCTGGTAATCCATCACGGCGTCGTCCTTGACGAATATGTCGCCCGGCAGGTTGGAGCAGTGGAAGATGACTCCCTTGTCGGGGTCGTCGCCGTAGTTGTTATTCCAATCCACGATCGCGCTGGGTCGTCCGGAAGCCAGAGCCAAAGCATACATGGCGACAACGCCGGCGACGTCCGTTTCACAGGCCGAAGGTACCAAATTGTTGGACATCATGCTCATCAGCGTACAGGGGACGACGCCGAAGAACTCCTGCATCGAGGTCCAGCATTGTATTGCACTGGCGACCAGGTCGGTCTCGTCCATCCAGGAGTCGATCACGGCGCCCAGTTTGGCCATTTTCAACAGTGCGTCCTCGGGAATGGCCTTGGTGGGGACGTAATCCCGGACGGATTGGAGTTTGGCTTTCACGGCAGGATCGTCATCTGCCAGGCGTCCAATACGGCCAAAGGCTTCGGAGAGATCGAGTGTTTCGATGGAAATCCCCGAATTCTCCAACAATTTTTCGGAATAACGCACGGTGTTGAAGGCCGTCGGACGAGCGCCCAATGCGCCGATGCGGGCATGTTTCATACCGCCCACAACACGGCAGGTGGCGGCGAAATTACGCAAATCGTGACGGAAACTCTCGCTCTGCGGGTCGACCGTATGCAACGTCGTCAGCGTGAATTTGATGCCGTACTGACGCAGGTTGTTGCACAGGGACATCTTGCCGCAGAACGAATCACGGCGGTCGGCGATGGTCATTCGCATCGCATCGTCGGGATAGGCGTGGATCAGCACCGGCACATCCAATCCGGACCAACGCAATGTGTTGGCAATCGCGCGCTCGTCACCGAAGTTGGGCAGGGTGACCAGGACACCGTCGATCTCAGCGGCGTGCGCTTTAAACAGATCGGCCAACATGTGCGCTTCCCCCAGACTCTCGACCGAACCGTAGGGGGTCTTTTCGGGAGAAATGGCGATTGCATTAATACTTTCATCTTCGAGCACTTTCAGTATGGTCTCGCGACCAGCTTCACAAAGATGACTGGGAAAGAATCCGCGATTGCCTACGATCAGACCCAGGGTCAATGGTTTTTCAGACATTTCTATTCAGCTCCTCTCGAGTATTGGTCAATGCAGGTAGAAGTATGTGCATCAAATCTCATCTTTGGATTATATGACCGATCCTTCTTTTTTCCATTGCCACAAGGCAGTCGTTCCACCGTCAAACTGTGCATTATTGACAATACCTATCTCAGGATCGAGACAGGTATTGTCAGAAGGAAGGGAAGAAAGACTTATCAGTAATCCGCAGGAGCGGAGTCATGCGGTCCGTGTTTCCGCACCCGCCGCGAAATCTTAGATCGAAGTAAACCTCACTTTAACCGTATTTCCTCGGCGCATTTTCACCTGGATCGTTAGTACTCTGTTATATCGACGGCGTAGTTGGTGAAGAGTCGCTGTTTGCCGGATTCGACGCTGAGCATGATGTACAAGCCGGCAACGTCTTGTGGGACTGCGACTTCCGTCTCCCATTCCGCAATGCCATCGGCGGGAGTGACGGGTACGGATACGATGTCCGGCGTTTCATAATATCCATAAAGGATGCCATCATCGCCGATCACCGGAGGATTGCCGATATGCACGTAGGAAGGATATTCTCCCGGGTTATAGGTTTGCCACGTAAACTTCAGTCCCTTATCGATTCGTTGGATACCCGTGAGCGTGAGACTTACATCGTTGAGGGCCGTAATTTCGACTTCGCTGCTAAATATTAGATCCTCCACCTCGTAGCCGATGGGATACGTCAGATCGGTTTGAATTTCATCCAAATTCAACTCAAACGCTCCTTCGGCTTGATTTGCTTCCGGTTCGTAATAGTTATATTGGCCGGTAACGAAAATGTAATCAATGGCCAACGTGGACGCGGGTGGCACGTCACTCAAAGGACATTCCACGTAGATCATTTGGGTAACGGGTTCGTACAGCGTCCCGGCGATGTATCCGCGCATTTGGAACCCGGGAGCCAATCTGTGACCGCCGGAGCTTACGAACACCGTTTCGCAGTTCGTATCTGTACCGTCACTCTGGTGTAGAACGACGGGATTCTCCTCAAGGGCTTGCATTGCACTCCAGGCACCTGTATCGTTGCGGATGGTAATGTCAATGCGCACGCCATCGCTCTCGGATTTACCGACGTTGGTCACGAATGCGGCCCATTCTCCCGATCCAACCGACTCGGAACCCACGCCCTCTGGCAGTACGATATAGGCACATGCGATAGTCGAAATCAGGTGCGCCAGGATGACGAGTATCAGCGCCTTTTTAATGCTCATCCTTCCTTCTCCTTGTGGCCGAGGACTTACTTGCTTGATTACGAAACCCTGCCACTTGTTTTTAGACTCGCGACGAATGTTCAGTGCGGTCAGGAGTGTTTATTTCTCACTGGGAAGCAGGGATTAGCTTCCTGCACCGCTTCTCTATGGAGTCTCGAATTTTGGAATGACACCGTTGATCAACGACACGACTTGCCAGTAATTGGCGGGCGCATCCGTTCCGCCATCCACGGCCGTGACCGTTTTTTCCTGCCCTTCGTATGAAACCGTGATGTAATACGTGAAGCATTGTCCACACGGCGGGTGCCAGGTGTCGTACATTTCATCTGTAAACCATTCCCGATTGGCGATACCTGCCAGCAACCTGTCCAGCTCCTCCTGGGTGATCGTTTTCTCGGTGGTTTCCGTGCCGTTGTCGCCTACGATGCTTCCATCCGGATAGATGGCATACAATTCGTCGAGACAAGTCGGCCCACCGTTGCGTTCGTAGGTGAGTATCGCACCTTCCTGCATGAGACTCACAGCCTGGTCTTGCCGGAACGGTTGGAATTCGCAGGCTCTGGAAGTCGTTGGGGTAGCGTCTGTTGCACTTCCAGTTTGACGGTTCTGGATTCCATTGATCACAACGACTGCGAGGATGATGACGAGGAGGCTGCTTGCTGCGACCAGAACATTGCGCCGTCTGCGGAGTCTTCTGAGCAGGCTGATGTGGAGCGGCAGCTTGGCGGTATCATCTTCGGTTTCAGATGCTGCGGTCATTCGCCGGCTCCTTTGAGCGGCAAAATAACTCTGCACCCCGATGAAGATCAACATGAGCAGGCCCACGACGATGCTCGTCCACCAGGAACTCAACTTTCCGTTGAATTGGATCAAAGTCTGGATGATGCCCAATACGAGCACGCCAAACAGCGTGCCAAATACGTAGCCCACGCCGCCGGTGAGCATCGTGCCGCCGATAACAACCGCAGCGATAACGGTGAGCTCGAAGCTCTGGGCATACAGGCCGTGTCCGGATGAGACGTAGATGCTGAGTGTGATGCCGGCCAGAGCCGAGCAAAAACCGTTCAATGTGTAGACCAGTATTTTCGTTCTATCGACGGGCAAACCCATCAGCCTGGCGGACTGTTCGTTTCCCCCGATGGCATATATGGTCCGGCCAAAGCGCGTGTAGTGAGCGAGATACATCGCAGACAACAAGACGACGGCTTCGAGCACGACAAGAATGGTAATGAAATTTCCGGTTTGCGTGGCCGGATCGCTGAGGCCTGGTATCAAGAGCTTTGTCTGTCCTAAAATGCGATATACGGAATCGTTGATCGCGATGGCGTCGTCGCTGATGAAGAAGCACATGCCGCGGGCGAACCACATGCCTGCCAGTGTGGCGATAAAGGGCTGTACCTTCAGGTACGTAATGAAGTATCCCATGACGGCGCCCAACAACGCGCCCATGATCAACATCAGCAGCATTACGATCCATGTGTTGTAATCTCCCGTGCGGATCATCGCCGCAGCGGCTACGGTGGTCAGTGCAACCACGCCACTTACGGAAAGATCGATGCCGCCCGTAAGAATGACGAGGGTGCTGCCGATGGCGCTGATCATCAGGAAGGGACTCGTGCGAAACAGATTGAGGAACACCTGTGGATCCCGCATACCGGAATAGAAGAGCGATCCGATCCAGTACGCCAGGAAAGCCAGAATTGCTGTCGATAAAACGGGTACGAATCTTCTGTTCTTGGAAATGAGGGCAGCTATCTTTTCCAGCATCGTTAAGCCTCTTTCTGCCTTGTGAACCTGCGCAGGAGACTCCCGACTTGTTCAGAGTACAGCAGGATCACGAAGATCACGACCACGCCCTTGATCGCCATGACGGCGTTGGCCGGTACGCCAATCGCATACATCGAAGTTGAAGTGGCCTGGATGACCCATCCACCGACGATACTGGCCAACAACGAAAAGCGGCCGCCTTCCATGAGGGTGCCGCCGATCACGACGGCAAGGATGGCATCCAATTCCAGCGTGAGGCCGATGTTGTTGGCATCGGAGGTTCGGATGTTCGAACTTGCGATTATTCCCGCTACTCCCGCGCAAAGGCCGCAGAAGGTGTAAGCAAACAGTTTGATTTTTCGTTCATCGATCCCGCTGAAGAAGCTCGAGCGGAAGTTGATTCCTACAGATTCGATGAACAGGCCTATGGCAGTCTTGCGCGTGATGAGCCATGCGATCAAATACACGAAGCCTACGATGTATACGGAATATGGAAGGATGAGCCAACCGTTGCCTATCTTGGCATAGGGCTCGTAAAAGATCTGAATTCTGACGGCGTTGGTGATGAGCTGCGCGATTCCGCGTCCAGCGTACATCAGAATCAGCGTGGCCACCATGGGCTGGATTCTGCCGTATGCGACCAGGGTGCCGTTCCATAAGCCACAAATGGCGGATACGATCAGCGTCACGATGATCACTTGCCATAGTGGGGCGAAAGTGAAATTCGGGTCGTAGATGAATTTCATCAAGTCCGGCGGCAATTCGACCCCGATGATGACCGGGTTCATCATGATCGCGGCCACGGAAGCCGCAATGGCCATCACGGCGCCCACGGAGAGATCCACACCGCCGGTGGCGATGACGAAAGTCATGCCGATGGCCAACAAGGCGACGGTGGAACCGTTACGCACGATATTGATCAAGCTCCCGTATAAGTTGCCTTCGCGGGTTTCGATTTTGAAGAACCCCGGCACAAAAATGAGATCGAAAAGCAGGATGAGCGCGAGTGCAAGAATGGGGAAGAAAAGCCTGCTTTCGGTGATCTTTCTCCAGTAGCTTCTCCAATCGATCGATGTCCAGAATTTTTTCATGATCCACTTCCTGCAATCGACTGCATGATGGTTTGTTCGTCCACTTCACCGGAGAATTCTCTTATCTTCTTCTTGTCACGCAAGACTGCAATCCGATGGCTGGTGCGTAATACTTCCTCTAATTCCGACGAAATGAAAATACAAGCTTTGCCTTCTTCGGCCAATTCCAGGACGAGTTTTTGGATTTCGGCTTTCGTGCCCACATCGATGCCGCGGGTGGGTTCGTCGAGGATGAGAATCCGTGGATTGGTGGCCAGCCAACGGGCGAGGATTACCTTCTGCTGATTTCCGCCGCTCAGGTTTTTCACCGGTTGATCGGCGGAGGGGGTCGAGATGTTCAGCATCTTGATGAATTTATCCGCCAGTTCGTGTTGTTGGCTCCGGCTCAAATTCTTCAGCCACCCCCGGTTGGCCTGGACGGCCAGGATGATGTTCTCGCGAACGGTCAAGTCGTCTACGATGCCTTCGGCTTTGCGATCTTCCGGACAGAAAGCGATGCCTCTGGCGATCGAATCGGACGGAGAGAAATGTTTGATTTCTTTCCCGTCCATGATCAGCGTCCCCTGATCGGGTTTATCGATGCCAAAGATGAGGTAGGCGGTTTCCGTACGACCCGATCCCAGCAATCCGGCAATTCCAAGGACTTCTCCAGCATGCAGTTCCAAATTGAACGGTTCGATCGAACCTGTATGTCCGAGGTTGTACGCTTGCAGCAGCGGCTCTTCTTGGATGCGTTTGCCGCTGGTGAGTTTGATCTGCGACATGTCGTCGAATTCACCGATCGTCCTGCCGATCATCTTGACGATCAATTCCATGTGCGGCAGGTATTGGGTGTTATACGTCCCGACCAATTTCGCGTTACGCAATACGGTAATGCGGTCCGTTATTTCGTAGACTTGATCGATGAAGTGGGAAATAAAAATTATTCCGAGTCCTTCCGATTTCAGTTTGCGCATCACCTGGAACAGATTTTCCGTTTCCTGTGAGTCCAAGCTGGAAGTCGGTTCGTCGAGGATGAGGACTTCCGCGGCCGTAATTTCAAGCGATCTGGCGATGGCCACCATTTGCTGGAGGGCGACGGAATACTCGCCCAAGGGCCGCGTGACGTCGATTTCGATATCCAGGCGTTTTAGAATCCGGACGGCTTCAGCGTTCATGGTTTGCCAGTCGATCCGGCCCAATTTCATAGGTTCCCGGCCGATCAATACATTTTCAGCGACTGTCAGATTCGGGCACAGATTGATCTCCTGATAAACAGTGCTGATGCCGAGTTCCTGGGCGTGTTGTGGGGAGCGGACCTGGATAATCTCTCCGCGCAAGGAAAGTGTGCCAGCGTCCGCACGTTCCACGCCGGTGATGACTTTTATCAGCGTAGATTTCCCGGCTCCATTTTCTCCAACCAGGCCATGAATTTCCCCGGCCTTAAGGTTGAAATTGACGTTTTCGAGGGCCTGCACACCTGGAAACGCCTTGTAAATGCCCTCTAGGGAAATTAGGTACTCACTATTTTCTGTCATCGTTTCCGCCTTGCAGACATCGAGGAGCAGCGATGAACGCCGCTCCTCGGATGTCTGTACTCTATGCGAAGATCTGCGAATTCCCGGGTAATCTGCCAGCCATGCTTAGATCTTCCTTGGAGATGTTTAGTACTTTCGAGTCGGTAGGATCGTCTCCGCGTCTTCAGCGTAGAACACGCCTTCTTGCGAGGGGATCCACTTGGGCAGCGATTCGCCGTTCAGAGCTTTCAGAGCCGCCTCATATACCTGGGGCGCGAGCAGCGGGTTGCATTCGATGACGGTGTTGATGTCGCCGTCGATCATGCCCTGGAACGCGCCGGCGGTTGCGTCGACGGTGATGATCTTGATGTCATCGCCGGGATCGATGCCAGCTTCTTTGATGGCGAGCGCAGCGCCCAGCCCCATCTCGTCGTTCTGGGCGAACACACCCTGGATGTCCGTACTCTTGTTCAGGAAAGCTTCCATTACTTCTTTCCCCTCGGTAGCATCCCAGTTTGCCGTCTGGCTCTCAGTGATCACGATGCCGCAATCACCCATCTTCTCGCGGAAGCCCTGGCCGCGGTCCTTAGCGGCGGATGAGCCAACGTTGCCGACGAGCTCGACCACGTTCTTGGAGTCCATGCCTTCGAGCAGCTTGCACATCTCGATGGCGGCTTTACGACCTTCCTCGGCGAAGTCCGAGCCGATATAGGTGGCATAGAGGTCTTCCGAAGCGTCGATGCGGCGGTCTTCCAGCACGACGACCTTGCCGGCATCTTGTGCTTCCTGTAAAACCTCTTCCCAACCCGTCGTCTCGAGGGCGGCGAGGATGATCACGTTCACCTCGTCGTCGGCGATGAAGTTACGAAAGGCGGAAAGCTGGTTCTCCAACTTGTTCTGCGCATCGTAGAATTTCAGGGTGATGCCCAATTGATCGGCGGTTTCCTTGAAGGATGCAGTGTTCGCCGCGCGCCAGCCACCTTCGGAGCCTGTTTGAATGAAGCCCACGACCATGTCTGAATAGCCGTAGGTCATCGTTGCTTCCGTGGGTTCTGCCGTTTTCTTTGCGCAGCCCGCAGCGGAGAACAAAAACGTGAAGATCAATACGAGCAAGAAGAGCTTCTTCATTGATTCATTCCTCCTTAATTTTATTTACCTTTCATTCTGGAGCAAACTTAACCCGGGATGCAAATGGGATGCAGTGTTACCTCCAGCATAGAGAAAATTTTTTCGATCTCAATATATTTTTCAGGGAAGTCTGTTGAATTCGGTACGATTTTTGCGACAAAAGAGCAAACCCTCCGTGCAGAGGGTTTGAAAAATTCGGAAATAGTTAAAAAACTTATGATAACCGTCGATGCCGGGTCAGTATCTCAATATTTTCGGGAGGGCATCACTTCGGCAGCATCTTCAGGATAGAAGATACTTTCTTCGGAGGGAATGAATTTCGGAACGTCCTCGCCGTTGACGACTTTCAATGCGATATCGAAGAACTGTGGACCGAGAAGCGGGTTGCATTCGACCGTAACGTTCAGCTTTCCATCGATCATGGCTTGAAACGCATCGCGGATGGCGTCGATGGAGACGATCTTGATGTCCTCTCCGGGCTCGAGACCATATTCCTCGATGGCGCTGATGGCGCCGATAGCCGAGTCGTCATTATGAGCGTACAAGGCGTCGATTTGATCGCCGTACATTTTCAAAAAATCTTCCATCACTTCCTTGCCTTTCGCCCGCGTGAAGTCGGCGGATTCGGAAGCAATGATGTGCATGTCCGGATACTCCTGGAGGATTTCGCGGAACCCCAGGTACCGGTCGTTGGCCGGCGCAGAATCGATTGTGCCCACCAATTCGACGATGTTACCCTTCCCTTCGAGCAGCTTAACCATTTCCCGGGCGGCTTTTCGTCCCTCCTCCATGAAGTCCGATCCGAGACGGACGGCGTAAAGGTCTTCCGGCACGTCGGCACGCCGATCGACGAGGATAATGGGGATCCCCGCATCTTTGGCCTCCTGAAAAACGGATTCCCAACCTGTTTCGACCAACGGCGAAACGCCGATCACGTCGACCTGTTGGGCGATGAACGTGCGGATGGCCTTGATCTGGTTTTCCTGTTCTTGCTGGGCATCCGAGAACATCAATTCAATGCCCAGACGTTCGGCTTCTTCCTTGATCGAGGCCGTGTTGCCGGTGCGCCAATCGCTTTCGGCTCCGATCTGGGAGAATCCGACGACCAGGTCCTGATACGTTTTGGGACGATCTTCTTGATCCGTTTCGAGATTCAGGTATTCCGAGGTGGAGGGGATTACAGGGCCACAAGCGGCAGCGCAGGCGTCGACGACCACCAGGGCGATCAACATCGAGATTCTCTTCACATTCAGCATGGACGTGATCTCCTTCATGGCCTACGAATCACTGTCATTTTGGAGGGGGATGGTTACGGTCACCCTCGTACCGGTTTGATACTGACTTTCGATCGAAAGGCCGTACTGCTTGCCGTAATACAATTCGATGCGTTTGTTGACGTTTACCAGGCCAAATCCGCCGTCTTTTCCCGGAACTGTCCCCGTGTCCTCCTGCAAGGCGGCTTGGATCTGCGCCAGTTTATAGGGCGTGAAGCCCACGCCATCATCCTGCACTTCCAGGAGGACCTCGTCTCGGTTCGCGCGTCTGGCTCGAATGTTGATCTTGCCGCCGCCTCGCTTGTGTTTGATGCCATGATAGAGTGCGTTCTCAGCCAAAGGTTGGAGCGTCAGTTTCAAGATCGTGCTGTCGAGGATATCGTCATCGACCTCGATCGTATAATCCAGGATATCCTGGTAGCGCATTTTTTGGATCGTCAAGTAGCTGCTCACGTGCTCGATTTCCTGGCGGATGGGAATCCAATCTTTTCCTTTACTCAACGCGATTCGGAAAAAACTCGAAAGCACGCGCACGATCTCGATTACCTGATCCGATTTATTGGCTTCCGCCATCCAAACAATCGTGTCGAGCGTGTTGTAGAGAAAGTGAGGGTTGATCTGGGCTTGCAGAGCCTTCAATTCGGCTTTCTTCAGATTGCGCTGCTCCTGGATCTTCTCGTCCAGAAGCTCCCGGATTCTGCCCACCATGATGTTGAAACTCATTCCCAATTCCGTGATCTCATCCACGTTGTCCTGGGAGACGAGCGCCTTGAGATCGTTCTGCGTTATCGTGGTGGTCAAATTCTGCAGCGCTTTAATGGGCACATAAATGCTCGTGGAAATGATCCATGCTGCGGCGAACGAAAATCCGATAACGCAGGGCAGCAGGATGGAGTAGACGATGATCCAGCGGTTGAAACGTGTTTGATTCTCGGCATACTGCTGCTCGGCTTGCTGGACTTCGAAGAGCATGTAGTCCTGGATGCTCTCTTCGACGACATCCGATACACCACGGATGTTGTCCCAAACCAGCTCGTTATCCACCACCCGGCTTCCCTGTGCGATCTGTTCCCCCATCCTATCGACGTAGCCGGTCAGCGTTGCCATCGTCCGGCGAATCACGTCCAATTTAATCCTGGACTTGTCGGAGCTGGCGTTGGCCATCATCGAATCGATCTGCGCGTTCACTTGATCGATGATTTCGTATTGGTCTCCTTCATCGAAAGAGACCTTCCCGGCCACGATGTTCCACATTTCGGTGTCGATACTCGGCTTAATGAATCCATTGATGCTGTTGGCCGTCGTGATGTTGGTGATGATGGCGTCGTAACGGCGGTTAAACCGCAGGACTTCGAGAATCATCATCGTTATCACGGCGACGAGCATGAGAATCACAAAGAAGAACGAAATCAGGATTTTCGCCCTCAGTGAGATATTTATGCCGGAGAAGAAATCGATGAATTTTCCGACGAATTTAGGAGTAGGTTCTGGAGCCGATAATTCGACATTCATCTTGTCATCCGATCGTTTTACCTTGATGCGTTTGGTTGCGGAATTGTTGAGGCGTCCGTGAGCATTTTTTCTTGAATGCCGTGCTGAAATAATGTGGATCGCGATATCCGCTCTTGTGTGCGATTTCTGAGACCTTAAGATTCGTAGTTCGAAGGAGTTCCTTCGCCCGATTGATACGTAAATCTCCGAGATAATTCCGGAAGGTCTCTCCAATCTCTTCGTGGAATACTGAGCTGAAGTGACTGGGGCTGAGATTAAACCTGGAAGCGACGTTCTTCAACTGCAGTGAAGGATCCATGAAGTTATTGTCGACGTAGTCTTTGGCCTGGTGGATCAATTTCAGGCGTTCATGATCCGTCCGCTGGTCGCGGAATGCCAGGGCGTTCGCGAAAATGTCTTTCATATCGATTTTAATCCGGTCGAGCGTATTTACCGCGTCCAGAAATTCTTCAAGATTCAGCACCTGGGGAACGATCTTGTCGACCTCTCCGCCGAGGTCGCTCGTAAATTGGGCGATGGTCAACAGGATGTCAACGATGAAGTACTGCCGGATCAGGCGGGAATTCCGTAGGGACATTTCGATCGGCTGTATGCAGCTGGACATGAATTCATCGAAATCGTCAAGCGATCCAAACTTGATGTAGTTTTCGATCCGGACTTGGTCGATGTTGCGCAGTTCGAATTGACTCTCCCCGGTTTCAGATCCCTGGGGCAGCGCTTGCTTCCCAGGACCTTTAATGCGCACCAGTGCTTCAGCGAAGGAGTGATGAATGTCACCCAGGCGCTGTACCGGAGAGCCCATCTCGACCGATAAATCACACTGCGTCTGGCTCTCCACGTTTTTCTTCGCCTGTCTGGAGAGAAATGTCGCCTCCTCGATAAGCTGTTCGTGGCTGTCGCCCTTGAATAACAGGATCAATTCTTCGACGTCTTTCTTGGTCATCAGAACGTCCGCTTGATTGGCAACCAGGTCGGAAACGATGCCTTCGACCATGCGGTACTCGTGATAGTCGAAAGGCTGGTTTTCTTCACACAATTCGACCGCCATCAACGCGACGAGATAGTACTTCGCAACGATGTCGAGACCGTAATGCTGGCTCTGTTCGATGGCATCCGCAGACGGGACGCCGCCCATCACCAGGCGCAGTAAGAATTGTTCTCTCTGGAGGGTCAAATTGCCTTCCAGTGTTTGTTGTAGTTGCTTCATGTGTTCCTGTTCTTTGTGTTCTTTGCGGAGCATCTCTGCCAAGTTCTCCAGCACGTGCTGGATGTCCGTCGCGCCTACCGGCTTCAACAGATATTCGGTCACTCCCATCTTCAACGCGGATTGGGCGTATTCGAACTCATTGTGCCCGCTGAGGATGACGATCTTGACCCAGGGCATGTGTTCACGGACGATGCGGCTCAACTGCAAACCGTCCATAAACGGCATTTTGATGTCGGTTATCAACACGTCAGGCTGTGTCTCTTCGATGAGCGGAAGCGCCATTTCGCCATCGGAAGCTTCTCCGCAGAGTTTGAACCCCACGGATTCCCAATCGACGTTGTCACGGATTCCGTTCCGTGTAACCATCTCGTCTTCGACCAGGAATACTTTGTAAGGCATGTCTCGACACCTCGCCTTCAAAATGGCTACCGTGTTTTTATACTCCCAATCCGTCGTGCCGATCGTAGTATTCAGAATATCATATGTGACATCCGTGGGGACAGTGAAGCATGTACGACTGGATGCGATGGATATCAATTATATATATTCTTGTCCGTCGATCCGCAGCATTTGGTGCATCGCCGGCGGAATCAACCTATCGAGAGAATGGAAGCAGCCTTTCGGGAACACGTCATTACCAAATGAAGGGAATGAGACGATAAGGGACCATACGGGCGTACGCTCGATATCCATCCAGTTCGCGACACAGCGTTCGATCTTCGAAGTACGTGCGCGCAACCGTACCGCCGATGCAAAATATCACCCCGAAGAATGCCAGCGCAGAACCAAGGATCAACGGAAAACTGATGTAACCAAGCAGGCTGCCGAGATAACCCGGGTGGCGCACGATTCGGTATGGTCCGGCGGCGATCACCTTATGGGCTCGATCCGTTTGAATCCTGACCTCTTTCTCGAAGTGTGGGTTGTGGATCATCGCCCATTGATTGAGCGCGCTGCCTGCCGTATAGAAGAGTATCCCAAGCGGGAAGATCCACAGCGGCAGTATGCCGAGATGCACTCGACCGAGATCGAGAGCGGCCAACCCGTACATCAGCGACGTGGCGACGAGCAAGACGCGGATAATCAGCCCGTCCCAATTTTTGACGTCCGTACGGTGGATCTTGCGTATGCGAGCCAACTCGACGTACGCGGGATATCTGGGCACGATAATCAACAAGCTGACGATCTGATAGGCCAGCACGGTTCCGGCATACAGCCAAAAACCGATAACTTGGAGCGTGCCGGCAACGACGAAGAACAGCACGCCAAGTGAAAAGAGAGACAGAAGGTTCACCCGGACTCGCCGCCCGATGAATTTCAACAAATCGCCGGAATTGTCCTGGGCGGGAATGCCCTGCGATTCACCTGTTCCGTGGATATCGTCCATACCGCCGCACTTCTAGATCGAATCTGCAACCACCGGTGTGCCGGGCGTCGATTCCGTTGGCGGCAGGATAAAGCGAAGGATGATCGTCCAGCCTGCAAAGAGGATCAACGTATGCACGCACAGACAGACGGGACTGAGAAGGTTGATCAGCCAGTAGAGATAGATCACGGGTACGGAGACATAAATGCCCGTAACGAAAACGTCACTGTATTGCGCGTCTTTTCGCCACGTCTGGGTAAGAGCCCACATGATCGCAGCGAGAACAGCGAGGTAAACCAGTCGAATGCCAAAATTCCAAATGAACGATACTCCACCGACCACGATCAACACGATGCTGGTGAAGATTTTCCACGCCTTGTTTATAACGCCTTCATCGATAACGATGGGGTCGCCGAAGGCTGCGTTGACGTCCTGCAGCGAATACTTTTGATAAGCGCCGTCGGGATTCAAAATATGGATTGCGGTTTTCGTGAGTAGAATGCCGTTATCGTAGCGGTTCGTATCGATCTCGCTATATTCCCCCGTTACGTCAATACCGATAAACGTGCGCTGGTCACTGACGATCCAGGGCTGCGTTCCATCCACGGACGCGATCCCATTTTCGATCGTGATCGAACGAAGTTCTCCCGAAGATTGTATTTCTTCGAGATCCTGCGGCATCTCGGATATCCCGATGGCCAAGCGGCCAGTGGTATAAGCGGTCTGTATGATCGAAAAGAAAAGGAAGAAGAAGATCGCCCAACCGAGGCCTTTCTTCAGGCCCGCACGGTAGAACGGAAGCGAATAGACCGGCTGGACGAGTCCGCGTACGAACCATTGAATGAACTGGATCGCGATCTCACCCAATCCGGGTGAATCGAGTTCGTTATACGCCGAAGGTGTCGAATTCATGTCCGTCTACCTTAACGTTGGTTGGAAAGGAGATGTGGATGATCGTGATTTACTTTAACAGCGATGCGGTATAAAAGCAAATTACTCCCGCCTGGTATTCGTTGCTGCTGTAAACCTACCCTGCGCTGCGTACTCATCTTCCAACATCGACATGATCACCAGTGATTCATAGCCATTCGCAATTTTGTGACACTCCCGCAGCGTCCCTTCTTCGACGAAGCTTTCGGAACGATAGAGCTGCCGGGCGCGCGCGTTGTGGTCTTTCACGTCGAGCCAGAGCCTGTGGGATCCCCATTCCTCGAAGGCCAGATGTTTCACGAGCCGCAGCGCATGTCTGCCGTACCCTTTTCCCTTCTCGGTAACCACGATGCGGCGGAATTCGATACTTCGGTGCGGGCTTTCCAGGCCTGCGAGGATGAGATAGCCGACGGGCGCCTGATCCTCCAGACGCTCGATGATCAAGTGCCGCAGGTCCGGATCTCCGAGGGCCGCAGCGTGATGGGCGTGTGTCCACTGGGCAACATACCTTCGATTGTCTGCCGCCGTTTCTGCGTCGAGTACGAAAAGCAAGTCTTGCTCGTCTGTGGGTCGAAGTTGGATAAGCGTCATGACTGGCTTCAACGGATTGGGATACCTTTCTCCGATGCGTCTGATATTACGGATTTTTCAACCCCGTCTCGAGTACGTTCCTCACTTCGCGCTTGATTCGTGCGGCGAGTTC
>DAOUEE010000087.1:0-11781 GCA_034430695.1 Anaerolineales bacterium
GGCATTGCTGCGGAGGCGCTGTTTCAACGCACGGCGAAGCTGCCGCGCGTGGACCTCTCCCGGCCGCCGGCGGCAATCGGTAAGAACACAGTCCATGCCATGCAGTCCGGTTTGCTCTACGGCTACGTGGGCCTGGTGGAGGGCATGGTGGATCGCTTCCGGGCCGAGTTGGGTCCCGAAATGAAGGTCATCGGCACGGGGGGACTGACCGAGATCATCGCGGCAGAAACGAAGGTGATTCAAATCGTTGCCCCGTGGCTCACGCTCGATGGTTTACGCATCATCTGGGACATGAACCGCTGACTGACGCTAATGCCTGCGAACCGAAACGGAGTTCAGTATAGATAACCGGGCCGGTCCCTGGTACACTTCTTCCTTATTACCGAGGAGCAGCGCATGAATCGCAGTAGAGCCCAGGCCGGAGAAAAATGCCTTCGGTGAAAGGACGCCCGGATGCGGCGCGAAAACAAGATGCACAGGAAACGATCGACCCCGTCGGGTTGATCAGCCTGCTGACCGTTTACCTCGCCTACGGCAGCACGTACCTGGCGATCCGCGTCGCCGTGCGTCCCGGTGGAGGTTTTTCACCCTTCACCCTCGGTTTCATGCGCCTGGTTCTGGCGGGGGTCATTCTCCTGGCCTGGGGTGTGATTCGCAGGAAGCGTATGCTTCCCGAGCGAGACGAATGGCTCATACTCATCGGATCGGGGATTCTCTTCTGGACCATCGCCAACGGGCTTGTGGGGTGGGCGGAAATGCGTGCCGATTCGGGATTGGCTGCACTGATCGTCGCCTTCACCCCGATTTGGGTCGCTTTCATCGAGTCCCTGATCGATCGCCGTCTACCGTCGTTATTGCTCCTGTTCTCGCTGCTGCTGGGGTTTGGCGGTATCGTGCTTTTGAGCGTCCCTTCGCTGCAGAGCGGCGTGCAGGCCGATTTGTACTCGTTGATCGCGCTGCTCGCTGCTTCCTGCAGTTGGGGGCTCGGTTCGGTGCTTCAAAGCCGGCGAAAAGTCCGGCTTTCGCCGGAGGTGAGCTCGGGGTATCAGCAGCTCATCGGGGGCTTCGGTTTCATCATCAGCATTCTCCTCGTTGGCGACACGCTGCCCACACCGACGGACGAAGCCTGGCTGGCCTGGGGTTATCTCGTCTTGGTCGGCTCGGTTTTGGGTTTCACGGCCTTCACGCAGGCCCTCAAACTCCTGCCATCCAGCGTGGCCATGACCTACGCCTACGTGAATCCGGTGATCGCGGTGATCTTGGGCGCGATCATTTTGGGCGAAGAGATCACGCTGTGGACTTTCGCGGGGGCGAGTTTGGTGCTGCTGGGCGTGGCGGGCGTTTTCCGGGAGCGTTACGGCGGCTCGTCCTGAAACCCGATCGCGCAAGTCCACCGGTGTTGGTTGAACGGAAATCCAACGGGGCTGCTCGAATAGAACAGCCCCGTCGTCGTTTATTTATTGCTGCTCTGGGCGACCTGCAATCAGCTCACCTTGTCTGCCGCCAGCAGCGCGGCGTCCTGTGCTTTCGCAACCTTGCGTCCTTCCGCTACGTCGACCGTGGTCAACAGCCAACCACCGATGATGAAGAAAGCGATCAGACTCAGTATGGCGGGCCGGCTGCTGGCGAACGCCGCGCCGGCGGCCGCAAAGAGAATCGGACCCAGGACGGCGGAGAATTTCTCCATCACACCGAACAGGCCGAAGAATTCCCCGCTTTTCGCTGCGGGCGACATGACGGCGTACAGGCTGCGGCTCAAGGCCTGGCTTCCGCCTTGAACCGTGGCCACCATCCAGGCCAGGAACCAGAATTCGATCGTAGAATTGAGGAAGTAGCCCCAGGCCGCGATGACCGCGTATGCCAGAAGGGCCAGGAGGATACTGTGCTTCGTATCCAGTTTGTCGGCGAGCTTGGAGAACAGCCGTCCTCCGAAAAGCCGGGCAAACAACAGGCCGACGATCTGTAATGCCAGAATCAGACCGAGGATGATGAGCAGGCTTTGGTGGCGTGCGGCCGGCATGACTTCAAAGGCGGCGATCGAGATGGTGTTTCCGCTGCTTTCCGGATTCCGATCCGGGGTGTTTACCAGGGAAAATGTATGAATTCCGGCTTTGCCGGTATCGATGGTGTCGGAGAGCACACCGTAGCGCGTGGTGGAAGCGTACGCATCGATTTTGAGCGGAATCCCTTCCAAGTCCAGATAGGGTTTGCCGTCGACTTCGACTTCCCAGATGCCCCGGTCCGGACCTTCGCTGTAGGTGAATTGGACCTTCTGTCCGTTGAATGTGAAATCGAGACGAGCGCCAACGTCGCTGGACTGCCGGTAGGTCACGTCTTCGACGCTCTCGCCGAACAGGCGGTTGACGAACTCGAAGAATCCACCCCCACTGATCTTGGTGGCGGATACTTGCTCGTCGAGCCATGTCCCCGTGAAGGTCATCATTTCATGATCCACGTTGTGCAGACCTTCGCCTGCTGCTGCTGCGGTGGCTTCGAAAACCGGTGGCTTCGACCCCGTAACGTCTGCGGGGAGAAGTCGCAGGCCAAAAACGCCGACGAGCGGCAGCATGACCATGTTGAAGACGATGAAAGCCAGATAGAAAGCCCTTCGTTTTTCACGAGGACTGGGAATGCGGCCGAAGATCAAACTAAAGGGAATGCCCACGAACTGCACCAGGAGCAGTGCGAGAATCAACTCGACCGTGCCGAAGCCGAGTTCGGCGCCGTAGATCGCGGCGACGCCGATGATCGTGCCGATGCCGTCGTTGTAGATCAAGAATGCGACCAGGAATTTGAAGAGATGACGATACTGGCGCATGTCCTTAAACGTCTCGCGCAGCCGCTTGAAACTCGCCGAAACTACATTCTCTCCGGGGCCGAGTTTGGCGGTCGCCGCTGGCGGCTCGGGTATGGTGCGCAGCAGCGGAATGGTGAAAACCGCCCACCAGATAGCGACGCTGAGGAACGAGAGACGGGAGCCCAACGTCCCGGGCAGCATCTGAATCATGGCCACGTTTACCGCCAGGAGGATGCCGCCGCCCAGGTACCCGAGCGCGTATCCGCGAGTAGAAACTCGATCGCGATCGTCCTCTCTGGCCACGTGCGGCAGTAAAGCGTCATAGAAAACGTTCGCTCCCGTAAAACCCAGGCGGCCGAGTACGAACAAAATCGATGCCAATACCCAATCCCCCGTTTGAATGAGAACCATCAGCCCGGTGGCGAGGATACCGGCACCGGCGAAAACCGTCAGGAAGCCCTTCTTGCCGCGCTTGATGTCGGATATCGTGCCCAGGATCGGGGAGAGGATGGCGATGACGAAGAGCGAGATGGATAACCCCAGGCTCCAGATGGCCGTCGCGGCGGCGCGGCTGGGCAGTGTCGCCCCGGCCACCTGGCTGTAATAGATCGGTAGCACGGCAGCCAGGATCGTCGTGGCGAAGGCGGAGTTTGCCCAATCGTAGAGCGTCCAGGCGCGGATGCGGCGGTTGTATTCTATTTCACTGATTCCGTTGTATGCGGCGACGGTTGCGGCTGCCATGTGCACCTCCTTCTTGGCATACCTCGACGAGGCCGTCGAAGCGATAGGTCCCGCAATTCGCTGAACCGCTGGACCTGCGGACGAGGCACTGATTCTTACCGGTATTATCGCATCATACGATGCATTGCCAAGAGATTCATCACCAATTCGAATGGAACATCTCGTTCACGTTACGACTTCGTGAAAGGCTCATCCCTCTCTGCGATCGTTGTAAGCAGTTCCTGCTGTAATTCGGCAGCGATCGACGGGTGCGCCGGGTAGAGGTTTTCCAGCTCTTCCGGATCGTCGTGCAAATTGTAGAGCTCGTACACGCCGTCGTATCCCTCGTAGCCTCGATAGTGGATCATTTTAAAATCGCCCTTGATCATCGCAATCGTTGCTTTGCGCAGGGGCTGCATCCTGGGGTTGCTCTTCGCTTCAACGATGAAGAGATTTCTGTCGGCAGGAGGATCCTGTGCGTATGGCGGGAGAATCTGGCCTTCGGTCCAGGTGGGCGTCGTACGACCCGTCAAATGAAGCAAGGTTGGCAGTAGGTCTACACAGCTAGTGGCGGTGTACACATCCTGGCGTGACGTCTGACCGGGCAGAGAAATTAACAAGGGAACACGGATGATTGGTTGAAAAAGTGTGGGTGTGGTGTGCTTCCAAATCTTTCGTTCGAACATCTCGCCGTGGTCGGAGGTGAAGACAACGATGGTGTTGTCGTATAACCCGCTACTTTCCATCGCATCGTGAAGACGACCAAACTCCGCATCGACGTAGGCAATGTATTCGTCATAGAAGACACGTTTCTCATTGAGCATATCTTGTCGATCACTGAAATTGGCAAAGAAGTGATCCGGCTTTGGGGTCGGTTGCCAGCCATCCCAGAAAATGTTCACGAATTCCTTCCTAGGGTTGTAGGGATCATGGGGAGGCATCATGTGTAAATAGGAAAAGAAAGGTTGTGACCATTCCTGACATTGTTTGATGAGCCAATCAATCGTATCTTCAAGAGGGTAAAGCATATCATGGTAGCCAGGGATGCCTCGGGGGAATTTCCGTCGTAAGCGATCCCTTAAATATCGATTGATGGCTATTTTTAACGACCAGAAGAAAGGAAAAATAAACAACGAATTGGAAAGATCCCCGGGATTTTTGTAATGCGTGCGTTCACTTTGCGCAGCGATGCCATAGTCTTTCTTGAATAGATTATCCGAGATATTAAAGTCCACCAGGGCAATTTCATTTGGCAATGTATACAGGTCGAGGTCTTGACGGAGATGTGACAAGATGATGTTCACCAGTAGATTATGGGAAAATCCGACACGTGTGTATTTATCATCGCCGAATTCGCTGAAGATGTTTCTGGTTGTGAAAAAGTCAAGAGGGGTTGCGTTGTGGTTAAAGGCTCGATGCGTCCATGGAAGGGTTCCGGTGAGAATCGAGGAAGTCCCAGGTGTGGTGAAATTACCGCCGGAGTAATGGTTGTGAAACACGGTAGCTCTCTCCGCGAAGCGTTCCAGATTCGGCATGGTCTTTCGGTGATACCCATAGAGGGACACGTTGAGAGCGGAAAGCGCGTCAAAAACCAGGATCAATACGTTGGGGGTATTGGCGTCGGTTTTCCTGTGGAAATTACAGGGGTTCGACCCGGCAATCCAAGGCGTGATGAGAGAAAGAAAAGAAGCCGTCTTGAGAAATCCGCGCCGATTTATCTTTGAGTTCATGCTCCCCTCACAAATTACGAAGGATAACGATGATGACGCCAATTGCATCAAAGAAGACGTACAAAAAGGTCAAGATCGCGAGACGGTCTGTTAGGATGCGGGTGATTTGTTGGAGCTTGGGTATTTTCGGTAGGATGACAAAAGACGCCGCCAGAATGATCAGGCAACTCACGAACATCCAGCGTAGGGAGGCGTATTGAAGAACGAGATGTTGAAAGACGATCGCCATGATGCTGAGTTCGACGATCAATACGCAACTCAGCGTGAGAAAGGGTTCCGGGACCCATCTTCTGGGTATCAACAAGCCCGTGGTGATCAGGATGATGAAAGCGAGCAGTGTTTCGAAGATCGTGAAAGTCAAATGATAGGCAATGCTGGCGATGAAGTCGGATTGACTCATGTAAAACAACCACGCGGGCACACTTCTGAACATGATGATGATCGCCCAGACGTGGATTGGGAAGGCGCAAAACACAAACAAACGAATCAAATCTTGTGCAGAATAACGCTTTTGTAATACTCTCAATTGACTATAACCTCAATACCAACGGATATACTCGGTAGATCAAGAACGGTCATGCTCTTCGCTGTCGCCTAGGTTGTCGTTTGCATGAAAGGTGCATCTTTTTCCTCGATCTTGGCGAGCAGTTCGAATTTTAGCTCGGAAGCGATAGCAGAATTGGTATCGTAGAGATCATTCAGCTCTTCAGGATCTTGTATTAGATTATACAGTTCGAATACGCCGTCATGCCCCTGATAGCCTCGATAGTAAATGATTTTATAATCACCTTTGATCATCGCCAACGTTGCTTTGCGCAGCGGAGCGGTTTTCGGATTGCCTTTTGCTTCCACGGCGTAAATGCTCCGCTTAGGAGAATCATCATTGGTTACAAAGGGAGGAAGAACCTGCCCTTCTGTCCATTCGGGAATCGGACGGCCGGTCAAGTAAAGCATCGTTGGCAGGATGTCCACGGCGCTGGTGGAGGTGTAGATGTCTTGACGGGTGATCTGGCCAGGGATGGAGATGAGAAGCGGTACGCGAATAATCGGTTGAAAGAGTACAGGTGTATTGTGCTGCCAAATCATACGCTCGAACAGCTCGCCATGGTCAGATGTGACCACAACGATTGAATTCTCATAAATTCCTCCCGCTTGGAAGAAGTCATGCAGCCGGCCAAATTCGGCATCAACGTAGGTGATATATTGATCGTATGTGACGCGAAGTCCGTCGAGGACGTGTTGATGATCCTTAAAATTGGCAAAGAAATGGTCCGGTTTTGATTCGGGATGCCAACCATCCAAAAACAAGCTCGTGAATTCTATACGCGGTCGATAAGGATCATGAGGGGGCATCATATGCAAATAGGCAAGGAAAGGTTGAGGCCATTTATGCCTGATTTGCTCCATGAGCCAATCCAAAGTATCTTCGAGTGGAAAGATTGTGTCGCGGTATCTAGGAACTCCAAGTGGGAATTTCTCTATATTCTGCATATCTTGCAATTCGACTATCTTGTCGCGGATTGTTTTATAAATCGGATACAGAAAGAGAGAATCGGGATACATGCCCGGTTTCTTTAAATAACGTTGCATACTATGAGCCGCGACCCCATAATCCCCGGAAAAGATTGTGTTAAAAAAGTCGAAATCGATCCACGTCACTTCATTTGGCAAAATAAATTCATCGATGTTGTTCTTTAGATGGTCGAGCACGATACTGGCGAAAAAATTATGCGTGAAGCCGATTCGAGTGTAATCACTTGATTTAAACTCACTGAAAATATTTTTAGCACGAAAGCTATCTACCATTGTGTTGTAAAGGGTGAATGCACGGTGGGTCCAGGGATATGTTCCGGAGAGAATCGATGAAGTTCCAGGGGTTGTGAAATTTCCTGCGGAATAGTGTGAGTGATATACATTTGCGCGATCTGCAAAAAGAGTAAGATTAGGCGTAGTTTGTCTGGTAAATCCGTAAAGGGAGGCATCCAATGCGGAAAAGGCATCAAATACCAGAATGATTACATTCGGATTATCAGCATCCGTTTTTGATCCTTTCAAAATTGGACCGGATCCGGATAGGAAAGGCGTAGCGAAGGGCAACAAAGATGCCAATTTAAGAAACCCACGACGATTGATGACAGATTTCATGATCAGACTCACAAATTCCGAACGATTACAACCAATGAAGCAAAGATATCAATAGTAATATACAGAAAGGTTAATGGAGAAAGTAGATTGATAATACGGCTAATTATAGTCTTCAATTTTTTAATTCTGGATAGAATAAAGGCTAATAATATCGCTGTCAGGACGGCGATCACGATATACAAACGTCTGTAGTAAACATAATTGCGTGACAGGTAATGGTATATAATTGCAAGCGTAGTGAATTCGACCACCAACACGAAGCAAAATGAGACAGTCGATTCCCTTACCCACTTGTTTGGGATCAGCATTCCCAGAGAAAAGATGACAATGAATGTGAATATGCTTTCGAAGAGCATTAAGGCTAATGTATAGGATACGATTCCGAGAAGATCGTTTGCGTCATAATAAATCATCCAAGCAGGTACATCTTGGAGCATGTTGGGGATCGCCCAAACATGGACCGGGAAGGAACAGGTCACGAAGATTTGAACCAATTCTTCGGACGAAAACCGGTTCTTAAAGATAGCCAAGATCCTTGAGCCTTTCTTCCAGGGTTTCCCGATCCTCGTCACTCGTGGCCGGGGGCTGAGGCGCTGAGGTTTGACGAGGTTGGAATTTTCCGCCGATGACCAGGTCGGGGACGTCGGCGTACGAGGGGCTGGGAATCTGCTCCAGGCTCGTATTGGCGAAAAGTACCCCCGGCACGAGGCCCGGGTCGATGCAGTGATCCGCACCCCAGTGATCGAGGTTCTTTTCGAGTGCGTTGGCTTCCCAATTCCCGAGTCCCGTCTGACCCGATGCGCGGTATCCGGCGTTGAACCCCACGACGAGATCCGGGGCGAAGGGCGTGAGCGGGCCGTGGAAGGCTTCCTCGCACGTCCACACAGTACGAACGACCGGACGATTATCGGGTCCTTTCCAGGAGAGCAAATCATCTTTAATCCGGGCTGCCAACGAAGCCTGCTCGCTTTCCGGGACAATGCCGTCTTTCTCTCGTCCGGACCTGTTGAGATAAATACTCGACAGTCCTATCGCGTAGGCGCATGTCTTCTGCCAGAGGACATCCTGAAGTCCGCCTCGGTCTCCGGCGCTTGAAGGGACCAGATAATCCTGCTCGATGAGCCAGCGATTCAGGTGGACTTTGTAGTCGAAGCTGTTGAAACCGTGATCGGAAAGCACCAGGATCCTGGCGTCGTTGTGGTCGTTCTTTTTGATTTGATCGAGGATGCGGCCGAACAAGGCATCCAATTTCACGTACCAAGCCTCGATCACGTCCTCTCGATCTCGCCGGAACATGTGTTGGAGACGATCGAGAGAATCGAAGACGATGGCGAGAATACCTTCTTCGAAATCTTGAATCTGACTCATGAATACTTTTTCGCGGGATTCGAGGATGGCGTCACACAGATTCAAGAAGTGATCGTCCTGGATGAATCCCTCGTCCAGTGCAGTCGTATCCTGCGGCCAGCCAAGGGTGTGAAACGGACCGATATTTTTCCACAGTCCCTTGGCGAAACTGCCCGGATTGGCATACGGCCATACAGCTTTTTGAGGGTGGATCTGCAGCGGGAGGAAGTACAAACCCGGTCCGCGGGAATTTTCTGTCAGCAGGACCTGCGTGATCGCGCGCACGGAAACGCCGAGTCGAAGCTTGAAAACGAGCTCGACAAATGGGCTCCAGCGGTCTTTCTGCAGCGGAATGACATTCTTGTCGATTCGTAATCTGGCGTTATCGGCGTCGATCCATTCGATCTCGAATGCAAGCGAGGCTTGCTTGTCGTCCGAATTTTTCGATTTGAGCAGCGGCCCCTTCAAGGCGCCGTATGCTTTTTGCTTGCCATCTTGCGAGAGGTTCTCTACGTTGGTCTTGGTTGTCTTTTCTGCGGGGTTTGGGTCGAGCTGGAAGAAAGTCCCCACGCCCAAACGGCCCAGGATGTCCGGCGTGCCGAGCCCGGGGATCGTTCGTACGGGGGACTGTCTGCGAGCGGGGAATGTTGCCGGCCACCACAGCGTCGTAGCGGGATACCCCATCTCCACGGCGTACTCGAAGACGGTGTAGGCGTTGTGCGGGGGAACGAATTGCACCCCGAGAGCCGATCTGCTGGTCGGCAGCAAGGAAACGTGCAGGGCGTAATTGGATGGGTTGCGGTGTACGAAATCGAAGAGTCCGTGTTCGCCCGGGTTCATGCCGGTAGCGATGCTGGTCCAGGACACTTCGCTCTGTGCGGGGTTGGCGACAGCCAATCGGGCGTATCCTTTGTTTGCGACGTACTCTCCCAGGTTTGGCAGTTTCCCTTGGTCGTGCAATCGTTCGAAAAAAGTGGGATCGAACGCATCGAATCCGATGATGATGGTTTTCATCTATAAGTAACTGTGAGTCCCGGCTTTACGGATCCGGGGTTGAATCTGCGTCCGTATTTTCGATTTCAACCGGGTGGTCGCTCCCCGCTTCTCGGTATCGCCGCTTCAACCTCGACCAAAACATGCGAATCTTGCTTGAAAACACCAGGACCATCCCTGAGATCGCCGCAAATAGAACCGCCAAGAGCTGAAAAATCTGGCCTCCGGTGTTCGGATCAATATACATGGTTGCACCTCTATCCTCGAATCGATACGAATGTGAATTCAAACAGGGTTCATACAGTTCTGTTTCAAACAGGGCTACCGTATTTCCCGATTTGGTGAACCTATCGATTTGTGATCCCCGACATTATAAACCATGTCGGGGATTGTTTGCAGTTCGTTGAAGCCGCGGACCTGATTGCGCGCATCCCGAAGTCGGCATCGCGGTTCATATCTTACTTACGCTGACGGTAAAGTTTGGGTTCGACGGTGTGGATCATCGAATCTATATCGAGTGTTCGGCCGAGAAATCGAGCGAGCTCCTCGACATAAGGCTGAGGATCTTTGACGATTTCTTTATACGGCATATCGATGCGCTCGATGTGAACTTGTTGTCGGAGCCATGCATCGATATCCCGTAAGTGATTCTCGAGAATCGTTTTCATCTTCTCATCATCGATCTTGTCGGGATTTTCGCCGCGCCGGACGATCATCTTTCGCTGTGAGGCAAGCACCTCGTCGAGTTCGCGCTGCATGAAAATGACGCGATAGTGGAAGTCTTCGGGGAGTCTGGGAAGCAGATAGGAAATGATCTTGACGACTTTGCCTCGGGCGTTATTCACCCAGGCCGTCTCGCCTTCCTTGAGCTGCTTCACCGTTTCGTATTCGTAGTAGCCGAGGGGATTGTCATCGTCCGCCTCGCGGATGCCATCGGTGAGAAGTTCGAGTCCACCGCTTGCGAGCATGTTCATCATCATCGACGTCCCGGAGCGGGGCAGTCCAGACACGACGATGATGGAGTCTGACAGGTTGGGTTTGGTCATCGGTTTCACCTTGCCGGTGTTCTACTTTTGAAGGATCATACGTTTCCGGGCGCTATTGGATGGTGTCCACAAAGTATTTCGGGTTCAGCGCCTCTCCGGTCACGCTTTCGACGTGGCTCGCCCAATCCTGGCTGGCGCCGGGTCGGAAATAGTTCTCGATCAGCCATTGGCCGACCTCGGGTTGTCCCAGGCGGGCGCCCATCTGACCGATCAGGAACGCCTGCAACTGCGAGGTTACGAGATGGCCGATTTCATAGCTGTGATAATAGACGGGCGTGAGGGCGATGTGGTACTTTGCAGCCCAGTCCGGTGCACTTCGATTTTCGGGCCGCTGCAGCGCCTGGTATTTCTCGATCAGGTCCCACCACAATGTATCCAAATCCCGGTCGGGATCGGCGTAGAGCGCACGCTCGAAATCCGTCATCACCAGCGCCCAGCGGGTGAAGACCAGCCGTTGGGCGCGCTGCTGCTCGACGGCGGCGGAAGACAAGCGTGCCGCTTCGTCGTCCTTGATTCCCAGCACACTGCTCAGCCATGTGTGGTCGTAGGTTTGCGTTTGCATCAACAATGCGATGGCTTCCGTGGAGAGTGGGTGAGGTGGGGTTCTCAGGATCCACGGCAGCTTGGGGTCGATGTGCTCGTCGTAAACGGCGTGGCCGAGTTCGTGAAGCAGAATGGATGTCCAGCGGTGGGAAGGTTCCAGGTTGTTCAGCGTGCGTACATCACCTTCCCGATCGATGTCGATACAGAAGGCATGTTGGTCTTTGCCTTCACGAGGGTAAAGGTCGGAACGGTCGAGAATGCCGCGTACGTCGATATCCATTCCGTCGTAGGTCTCGAGGGCCAACTCGACGGGATCTCGATCCGCAAAATAGGGATCCAGCGGCACTTTGCTGAGCTCCGGCGCGCGCTGGAAGAAGCGATCGCCGTAATGCCAGGGCCGGAGATCCGCCGCGTCGATTGAGAAATGCTCGGCGCGGATCCGGTCGATCCTTTTCTTCAA
>DAOUEE010000088.1:0-4784 GCA_034430695.1 Anaerolineales bacterium
CTGAGAGCGGGCGTCCGCGCGATTGGGGAAGGCATCCCGCTGCGTGGCTATTTCCATTGGACCTTCATGGACAATTTCGAATGGGGACACGGATTTTCCAAACGTTTTGGCTTGGTCTACATGGATAATGAGACGCTCGAGCGTATTCCGAAGTCCAGCGCCTTCTGGTACCGGGACGTGATTGCCAAAAGCCAGGTCTGACGTCGACTATCGGAAAGGGAGCGGAGAACACCGCGAGTGCCAGGAATGGTCAAATCGTTCGCCATCTGGGAAGCCGTCGAACGAGAACTTAGTGCACCGAACAGGAATAACGGGGGACGTAGGCGCTTATAGGCATCCGTGCAATAGGACCAATCGCATCCACCGCCCTGCCCTCGGCCGGGCCAGTGCTTCGGGAGCGTTCTGATTCCTGACTGGTCGGTCAAGCTCTCCTATAGCTTCATTAGAACCATTCTACTGCACCCGGACGTTGGCGATGGACTTCGGCGATCAAATCAGCGAGGTGGTGTTGAGCGTGGCGCAGCGAATACACGATGCGGCCGAGAACCGTCGAACCCGTCCAGGGAAACTGTTCTTCTTCCGACGTCAGGTCGGCCTTCGCCAGGAAGTTTGCCGTGCGCTTCTCGACATTGTCGATAAATCGCCGTACATCGTCGCGAGCGGGCAGCTTGGCCGAATCACGCTCTTGCCAGTTGATCTGCATCAGCGCGTCTTCCAGCTGATCGCCCGGTTCGAGGGCGCTGTAAAAGCCGATGGACTGCAGAATATGCAGCGCCAAACCGGCCGGCCGTCGATAGCGCGTATCCGCTTGTGACCATTCTGCTTCGGGGCAATTGTCGACGGCCATGCGCAGCATCGAGAATAGGCGCATGTATTGATCGGCCATAGCATCGGCGAGAGGGCCGGTTTCGATCGCCGTCCACCAGTACGCAGGTGCGTAGAGCGCCTTATATTCCGGGAGATCGTGCAGGCTTTTCAGGTCGCCGTCCCGACGCGACCAGGGTCGCAAACTGGGCCGCAGTTCGAGGCTCTGCCCCAATTCTTTAAGTGCACCGGGTCGATCGCCGGCGAGTGCCAGGCTGCAGGCTGCATTGTAGTGCACCCCGCCCTGCCATTCCGCGCCGTCATCGAGCGGCGAGACCAGATCCGCCCACTCACTCCAGAGCCGGCTGGTCGACTCCTGCTGCCCTCGATCGGCATACAATTCGGCATAATGTGCGAGTTTGTGAGTATAGGCGGAGCCCACGAGCGCTTCCCACACTTTGCGATCATCCGATTCCTCGGATGGACCGGTGAGGGTTTCCTCGTTCAACCCGATCACCAACGAAACGAGATTCTCATGGGTTTGCTGCGCAAATGCTTCGATTTCTTCCCAGGTGTGTTTTGCGAACTCTGTGTATGCCTGTGCATTGGCCTGTTCGTAATGTGGAAGGGGTTCCAATTCCTGACCGTCGATCCAGGATGCAGCCCGCCTGGTGCGTACGTCTTGCCAGTAATTCGCATGAGCGATGGCGTCTTTCGCCGACCATTTCTCGAAGCTTCCTTCGAACGAACGATCGGCTTCCGTCTGATTCCCCATGAACTCCAATTCCACCGTACGGCCTTTCTCAATGATTTGCAGAACACGATCTTTAATCTCCATGTTTCCTCCTCCATCTAGTCATCGAACGACATTTTCCAACCAAGCCGCGAACCGCGGCCGTGAAGGAGCAATCTTCAGCTTTATCTTACACGCATATGGCCCTGTTTATAAAAGGAAATTGTATCGAGCGATCGGTTTTCGTTCCCTATGCACATAATGATTGTGGAACAGCGTGTCGAGACGGGACGGGATACAACGGCACCCAAACCTGCCATCCAGTCCACGAAAGATCTACATTCCTCCCTTAAGGGAATGGGTACCATCTACATCTTGAATCCCCCCGGGGGGTAAATGGTAAAATGTTAATGTCTATCGCCACTACTTCATCGTGCGAAGGCCTTTAGCTACGTAACGTTCCCGTTGAAACGACGATCGATATGCGTGGCGGCGGCAAATATTGCCGGATGTTGTGGTTTTTGCCGTCTGTATTATGAATTACGAACCTCTCCCCGTTCGGAGTTCACCGTATAGGAACATCCGGCCCATCGAAACCGCTGCAACCGTTCCGGAAAGGGGATGAATGTATGGCAGCAAGAAAGAAGAAGAAAGAATTCGAAGTTGGCAATTGGATCGTCCACCCCATCTACGGCGTTGGCAAAATAAGTAGGATCGAAGAAAAATGCGTCAACAAAACGACGTCCGCGTATTTTCGAGTCGAAGCGGACGAAACCACGTATTGGATTCCTGTCGACAGCGTAGAAGACAGCCGCGTGCGGAAAGTCATCAGCCGCAGCGCTTTTCGCCGGGCGGTCCGGCTGCTGAAAAAGAAGCCGGAGCAAATGGATGCGAACTTCAAACAGAGGCAGTCGCGCATTAAAAAAGTGCTCTCCGAAGGGCTGCTGCGCGCAACCATGCGCCTGGTACGAGATTTGTGGGCAAGAAACCGGAAGAAGAACCTCAACGACACAGAAAGAACAGCATTGCGCAAAATCATGGACAACCTGGCCGCCGAATGGGCAGTCGTCGAGAGTATCACGCCGAACGAAGCCACCCAGAAGATGACCAGACTCTTGAATCAAAATCAAACCCAGGTTTCCAAAGAGGATGCACTGGATCCTCTTGGAAAAAGCGTGGAGCTGGTTTAATTACAATTTGGAGGGACGAAGAGGTAAATTCGAATCGTACGTCTTTCCTCAATCGAGGGTGAAAGGTGCAGATAAGTCGGCGACGATGGGTCAATGCCCCATCTCGTCGATTTTTTTCTTCTCCTCCGGGGAGAGTGCGAACCCAAATACATCCAAATTTTGCTGCTGATGCTGCGGATTGGAAGATTTCGGGATCGTGATCACGAGATCCTGCTCTACCAACCAGCGCAGGGCAACTTGAGCCGCTGAAACTCCGTGCCGCGCTGCGATCTCCTGCAGCACCGCGGATCGCAGCGCCCTGCCTTTGGCGATGGGACTGTACGCCGTAACCAGGATTTTTTCACGCTGGCAGAACGCCACCATCTCGTCCTGTGGATGCAGTGGATGATAGTTGATCTGATGGCTGAAAATCGGCGCACCGGAGTGCTGCATCGCCCGGCGCAGTTGGTCGAGGCTGAAATTACTCACCCCGACATGGCGGATTTGTCCACCTGCCATCAAGTCGTTCAGGGCGCGCATCGACTCTTCTATGGGCACCTGCGGATTGGGAGCATGAATGAGGTAGAGATCGAGCGACTCGACGCCCAATTTCTGCAGGCTGCGCTGGCAGGCTTCGATCAGCTCATCGTAGCGCAGATGAGTCGACCATACCTTGCTGGTCAGAAAAAGCTCATCCCGGGCGACGCTCGATTCCAAGATCGCAGCGCCGATTTCCGATTCATTCCGGTAGAATTCGGCCGTATCGACATGCCGGTAGCCGATCGCCAGGGCATGTTTCACCGCACGGACACATTCGTCGCCGCGCAGATCCCAGGTCCCCAGACCGATCTTGGGAACGCGTTCACCCTGGAATTCGATGGATTCCATGACGCCTCTCGACGAGTTGATTCATCTATAAATCTTCGGACTCGGAAATCGGCGTAGGTCTCTGGCCGTTTTCGGAATCCAGCAGTGTGGAATCACTACCGGCCAGACGCCAACGTTCCAGAATCCTACAGTCCGGCAGTACGCGGCGTTGTGAAGAGTTACTGCGCTGCTCCGCTGCAGGCTCACACGCTGGCTTCGACGCTGTGTAACCCCGTCGCACCGGACGGATGCGGTGGATGACTTTCGCTGATCTGCATCTCGCCCTCACCGTCGTAGCAGCGCACGGTAAACGTGTGATCGCCGGCTTCGAACGGCCATTCGAAACGCCACAAGACCCAGGTCAACTCCGAAAGCGGGGTCCGAAGTTGGGCCTCCTGCCAATCCCCATCGTCGACCCGTACTTCGACTTTCGAGATGCCGCGCGCCCCGGCGCGTGCGATCCCGCCAACGGGGATATAGTCCTGGCCACCGCGCTGGATGACTTCATCGACACCGACCACATCGATGACCGACGTAGCTCTCATCTGGGCGATGCGATCCCAGCCCCTTTCGACCCAATAACCGGGCTGATCCACCGCGCTCAGATCGAAGTTCGTAATCCACTTGGGTTGCTTCATGCCGTAGCGGTCGGGTATGTAGATACGCAGCGGATAGCCATGTTCGGGCAGCAGCGGTTTTCCGTCCCACAGGTAAGTGAGCATGATGCGTTCGTCCGAACGGATCAATTCCAGGGGAACGCTTTCGTAAAAACCGTCCGCGGATTCGATATTGAGGTGCCTCGCCGAAACCAACGGTTCCACCTCGTCCAGAATTCTCTGCAGGGGAACGCCGGTCCAACGCGTGGTGCTGACCAGGTCTCCGGCGATGTTATTGGAGATGCATGCCAGGGTGACGAACAAGTGCATGGGTTCGCCATAGCGCTGCTGGTAGAAATCGTTGAGATTCAGTGTAATTGGATTGCTGACCAGACCCTGAATGGGCAGACTCCAAGTTGCGCCGTCGATCTCCGGCGGACTGAGGTTGATGTCGATTCGATAATGATCTTCGAGTGGTGTGTATTCCGGCCGCGTCCCCGGCACCGGCTCGACCGCGCCGGGTCTTTCAGGCAGCGTAACTTTCTGCGGTTCAGGTACTTGCAGATCGATGCCCCCCTCTCCCGCGCCGCCCGCAGCAGTTTGCTGCGGCTCTTG
>DAOUEE010000089.1:0-4987 GCA_034430695.1 Anaerolineales bacterium
AGATCTAATACCGGGACGATCCTTGCCACGATTAAGCACAAACCTTCCTCACTCTCCAACGACTATCTTTACGGTGAAGTGCCAGAATTCGCCTGTGTATTCATCCAGGATTCCATCTTCATTCAAATCGGCGCCATCCGTGACTGGCCATGCCGCAGTTCCTGTGATTTCGACAACATGCGTGCCCGGATCGAGAACACCCAAGGGGTACAGCCAATTCGAGATGTAATCCTCGTTCTCGACTCCATAACTGCCTTCGAATATTCCAATTTCCCCCCAATAGTCGTCCAGGCCTGTCAGCGGCTCCCCGTCCAGGGTGCCCGCCATACTGACTGAAGCCAAGAAATCTTCCGTCTGCGCTTTGGTATCACTTACCCAGCCGATGGTCAATGCGATCGGCGTGCCGGCCGGCAGATGCTCTTCTTCCTTGAACAGCCTGATGATCACCGGCTCGAGTGGGCTTTCAGTCGAAGATCCTTCAGGTTCGCTCGCCGGCAAGCCCGAACTTCCGAGATCGGGACAGAGATTGTCGCGCCCGGGCTTGCAATATTGTACCTGTCCGGCCACCATCGTCATCCAGACTTCGATATCTTTCAGATCATCCGGATCGACGAGATGGGGATCAGCGGAGAGAATGACCAGGTCCGCATACTTACCGGGGCTCAGCGTTCCCAGGACATCTTCCTGGGAAACTGCAAAGATGGGCTCGTAGGTCATCATCTTCAAAGCCTGATCGACACTGATGACGTGCTCGGCGATCCAGGGATCCGGCGTGCAAGCCGTCCCGTCCGCACGCAATTGCTGATGGGTGACCAGACCGTAAAGCTGCACCATCGCATTGAGTGTGGATGACCAGGTGGGGTCATTCACATCATGGACCCAGCGAGCGTCCGTCTCCAAAAATGCGTGTATACCCAAACCGGGCAGATCGTAGCGATTGGCGGCCACATGGTTCTCGTACGTATCCTGGTCGCAGGTGTTGAAGTAGCCGCGTACGGAAGAGAGGATATCTTCTGCTACATAGCGTTCCATCAAATCCGGCATCAAGTAACTGCTGTGTTGGATTTGATGACGGATCAACAAGTTTGATTGGCCATCCAAAGCGAAGGCGATGGCATCGAGCGCGGTTTCAATCCCCAAATCCCCCATGGCGTGAAACGAAACCCGATATCCTGCCTCCTGTGCATCAGCGACAACCTTATTGAGATCCTCCTGCGTCCAATACAGGTCACCGTACTCGCTGCCGCATGTTTGTCGAAACCAGTCCGCTGAAGTTGAAAGTTCGGAATAGGGCTCACGCATGGCCGGACAGCCGCGCCCCGGTGTTCCTGCACCGTCTACGAATATCTTGATTCCCGGGACGCGCAGCATACGATCCGAGTCGAGGATGGGGCCATGCTCGGGATACCAGTATTTCACGAGGGTCATGTTCCCATTCTCGTCCAGGTAGGAATTGTTGTAGCTTACAAAAACGTTGATCCGCAGCCGCAGTTGATCGTCGGCTTCGGCTTGCATCAGCTGCTCGAGATGGCCCACGCTGGACATCTCGTTCACCGACGTAAAACCGTAGCTCAGGACGAGATCCTGGACCTCATCCAGGGTCATCCCCTCCGGAACCTTGAAAATATGCGAATGGCCGTCGGCCAAACCTGGCAGTAGCGTTTGCCCCTGCAGGTCGATCCGTTGCGTACCATCGTCCGCCAAGGCCAGCACGGTATCGTCGTCTCCAACCGCGAGGATGCGTTCTCCCTGAATGGCGATCGCAGTTGCGGTTGGGAATCCCTCTTCCATTGTCAGGATCGTGCCATTAAAGAAAATCAGGTCTGCCTTAGCGCTGGTATCCCCACCAGAAGCGGGCGTAGAGGTATCTGTCGGGACGACTTTTGGAGTCGGCGTTTCGGAATCTGGAACCGCCGAAGTTGCCAATGGTTCTTTCGTCGTCGGTTTACAACCAGACAACAAGATAACGAGAACAGCAATCATTACAACCAGGTATCGGCGCTTTTGTAGTCGCATTTGGATATCCCTTTAGTATGACGATTATCTACAGTCTCATAATCTTACACCGAGTCGACCAAAGTAATAACCCGATACTAAGCTATGACATCATTCGCGTATAATAACCCCGTCGTGAATCACCATCCTTACCTTCTGCAGCATTGAAAGATCCTCGAGCGGATCCCCATCCACCACCAGGATGTCGGCGATCTTGCCAGCCTCCAGCGTCCCCAAGTCTGCGTCCAGATTGCATACATGTGCGGCGTTCTTCGTGGCGGCGATGATGATCTCCATCGGCTTCATACCGGCCTGCTGCATGAGCTCGATCTCCGTCACCGGCATGCCCAGATCGAATCTACAAATATAACCGGCGTAATCCGTTCCCAACGCGACCAAGCCACCCGCCTGCGTGAGACGAGTGAGATTTTGTACGGCTTGATCGCCGTAGTGGACCGGGTATAGGTTGTCGACACAAGCCCACAATTCCAGGGTCGGCACCCAGTACATATCCGCAGCGATCATGCGCGCGATCAGTTCGTCCGAGATCTCATCCACGACCATGTGCGCGACGTCATCGACACCTGCCTGAAGCGCCAGGTCTACATGATCACTACGGCTGACGTGCGCCGAAACCGGTACGTGACCGGAATGTGCACGTTCCACGATCGCCGTGATTTCTTCCACCGAAAGTAAGGGCCATGCACGACCTTGCAGATTGTCCTCGATACCGACTTTGATCAAATCCACACCGGCGTCTAAAAGCTCCGACACGGTGTTTTGGGCTTCCGCCACCGAGCCCACTTCACGGGTTCCATATCCGCCTATCGTCGTTACGATCGGCCCGGCGGCAACCAAACGCGCATAGCGAGGATCCTGAGATGCAATATTGCGGAACGCAATCAGGACGTCCGGATCGACTTCGTTCCCCAAATCCCGCACTGTGGTCACACCATCCTGCGCCCAGGCTGCGAGTGTTTCTTCGCTGTACGCGCCGTGGACGTGTGCGTTGAAAAAGCCAGGAAGAATGGTCGCACCACCAACGTCGATGGTTGGCGCATCCTTGGGAATCTCAATCTGCGAGCGTGCTCCCACAGCGACAATACGCTCATTATCGATCACGACGATAGCATCAAGTATGGAACGCCCCCGCGGCCGTCGATCAACGTACCGTTGACCAGAACCAATGTGGCAGACAGCTCCCCGGATTTTCCACCCATAGTATCCGTCGGCGTGTGAGATCGCGTACAAGCAGCGATTGTCAATGTAAGCAAGATCGTTATCCAGAGTCTTCTTTTATAAAGCGTCATATCTAAAATCTACAAGTTTCCCGTAACCACCGTGGGCTGAAACCCGGCGATCGAGGCAAGTTCCTGAATGAACTGCGGACGGAGTATGGGCCAGTTCCAGAATTTAATCACCAGGTTACCGAAACCCCAAGGCGGCCTGATCGGCCAGTCGACGAGACGTGTCTCAACAAGGCACTGCGGACAAATCACACGAACATCATCATCCCCCTCGTGCCAACTCGATAACGCATCGTACATATCTTCGCCGGGAGCAAATAGGTTCCCACACTTGGGACACGTCGCTTTGAAACTGCCCTGAGGGTCGATTTCAACGATACGCCCCAGCGCAATTTCGACGCCGTTCGTGGTCAAGGAAAATAGATGCGGATGGGGAACATCCACCGCGGCCGTATAACCAGGCGCGGGCGCGTAGCTCCTCCCCCGGGTGCCCGGAGTACAGTCCGACGGCTTTGCTTCGATGATTTGCTCGGTGACGAGGTAATTGCGCACGTGTCGCGCCAACATGGATGGCGCCTGGTCCATCGGAACATTGAAGACGATTGCCTGGAAATTCATAGACAAGCGAACCCCGCTATCCTCGTTCCCGGGCTGAGGACGTGTTATCCCGGATCAGGGTTGGCCAACAGCGCCATGACCATGCGTACAGTCTCTTGCGTGTATTCCAGGCACTTTTCGCGCAGGCTGTTTTCATGATACGCCTGCAGCCCCTCTTCCGTGCCCAGATCCAGCCCAAGGAGTTCGGAGCAGCCTGTCGAGCCATATTTGGCTTCGAAATCCTGGCGCAATTTCTTCACTCGTGAATAGGTTTCGTTTACCGGTCCACCGGGAGAATTCCTTCCGGTCAATAGACTGATGCTCATGATCCCGCCGCTGAGCGCGCCGCATTGCCCGCACGTTCTCGCCATGCCGCTGCAGAAACCCGTGGCGATCCTAGGGATCAAATCGGAACGAATGCCCTCCGCTTCCGCCACCGCCAGTAGGACGCTCTCGGCACACCAGTATCCGGACTCTAAATACTCACGACTTCGTTTCGCAACTTGATCGTGCATGCGAGAATTCCTTTCAACTGCCGTTCGAGGTGGAGATCGTGTTGTATTGCACCTCGCACACCTGGGAACGGATCTCGAACTTCAAGTGTATCACGAGCTAAACCACAGGCGAAACGGCTTCCACGTCGGTTGTGGGCTGCATCCGCGTCCCGACGATGTACGCCAATACCGCACCGACAGTAAACAGAACGAGGTTGAGCACAAAGGGCAGATTCTTGTTCAATTCCGATAACGTACCCGCGATCCAGCCAAACGGTGAGGTGAAGAGGATGATGCCGACCTGTAAAATCGCCTGGATGCGCGCGCGTTCTTCGGCTCGAATGGCCAATACCGCCAACTGATCGACGAGCGGGTTTACCGCCGCGACGCAGCAAGCCTCGAGGATCACACTGAAAGCCAGGGCGGCATATCCGCGCGCTGGAGCCGAAATCAGTACAACTTGACTGAAGGCATAGACGAGAAAACCAACTGTCATGGGCAGTTTGAAATGGAGTTTGTTGAGACGCGGCATCACGAAAAAGAAGAACAGCAACATGATGGCGGATTTGATAAAGGTGAAAATGGAGATGTATTCGGCCGGGATGAGCAGCTTCTCGGTCACGATGATGGCCCAGAAGTTGCCGTTGATGAGCA
>DAOUEE010000090.1:0-18611 GCA_034430695.1 Anaerolineales bacterium
AACCGGCCAGGAAGAGGTACAGGCCAAAAGTGCCTATAGAAATGATGGCCATGCATACCAGCCGGAGGATCGCGTCATCGGGAAGCCAATTCCGGGTCAATAAAGCAATTCCACTGGAAACCAAGCAGGCAAACAGAATTTTATTATATCGTTTGTCGTAAGGCCAAAATCCCAGATCGAATCGCACTTGAAGCAAGCCGATGATTGAGAGCATACCCAAACCGACCGACGTGGCGACTGCAGCTCCTGCCAGCCCCAATTTTGGTGTCAGAAGGATGTTGACAGTGAGGCTGACACAGATCGTAATCATTGTCACCCAAAACCACTTTACTTGACGGCCCGTCATCAACATCATCCAGCCTACAAACCCCGGTGCGATACTCACAAGTTGTCCGAGAGAGAGGATCACCAGAGGTGAGGCGCCTGTACCGAAGCCTTTTCCAAAAACGACCCGCAAGAGTTCTCCTGGGACGAAAATGGCGATAATTATAAGAGGTACGCTCATATACAGCCCCCACTTGGTGCTGATCAGATACAGCTCTTGAAGCTCATCGTGTTTATTGCGATGAAAAAGGTCGGCGATCATCGGTGAAAAAATGTATGAAAGCGAACTGGTTAGTAGCGGGAACAATTGCGTGATCTGAGAAACCGCTTGATAGATTCCAACTTCGGATTCAGGACGGTATACGCCGATGAGCAGCCGGTTGATCCAGATAATGAAAAGGCTAAAAGCCCCTGCAAGCCAAGAGGGGAGTGAGAAGGCCATCAGCTTGCCCAACGAGGAGGAAGTCTTGGGCTGTCGCATGAGGATTTCCGGAAACAACCGTCCCAACGTCAGTATTCCCACGATAAAACTCAGCAGGTACCCTGCGACCACGGATCCGATCGCGGCGGAAAGCCCATAGCCGAGAAGAAAAAGAGGGATGAATACGAGCAAGCTCATGCTGGATGGCAGTAAATCTTCCAGGGTCACGGCGTGGTGCGTTTTTTGGGTGACCCTTGTTGCAGCGGCGATGACTCGAATCACCGTGAATAGGACGAACGCCGGCACGAGCCCTCGGATGACTTGCGTGAGATCCTGATTGTGAAAAATTTCAGAAGCGATGATCGGCGACGATAGGTAGAGCAGGAGGCCAAAAATCATCCCGCTGAGCAGCGATATGCTGATCGATTGAAATATTACGCTTTTGAGATCTGCGGCGTTCGTTTTCCAATACTGCGTTGCGTAACGGAGGACCGCCTTATCCAAACCCAGCGGAGCGATCGTGCCCAGCATTTGTAACAGCGTCCAGCCAATCGCATAAAGTCCGAATTCTTCCGGTCCGAGAAAGCGGGCAAAGATAACTTGCCCCAAAACGAATAAAAATCGGCCCAATACTCGACCAAACAAGGCGATACCTGTGCCCGTAACGAAGCGGTTGAGGATCGCTTCTTGCCATTCTTGAGATCTCAGGGGGGATGCTTCCATACTTATTATTCCGGGGTTTTGCGACTCTTGCATGAAGTATTTTTGCCCTTCCCATTGGGGACGATTCACGGCGCAGGCTTCGCCGTTGCTTGTGGATCAAGCCGTTATTCGGCTGTCAATACACGAGACGGTCATCTATCGCGGCAGCCGTCCGGAAATTTTGTGCTGATGATTACAGGCGCGTATTTTACATGAGGCCCATGCGGACGGAAAGTGAAGGCGTGCTTTCCCGTCCATGGGGTCTGATATACAATCCGCGATTATGAAGGTCAGGCATTTAGCCCCAGGTTCGAATTGGGTCGAGCGTGCAGTGTGGGGAATGTTTGTGCTTCTCTTTCTCCTGGCACGTTTTCATTGGCCTGTGCGCGCACTTGAGACCACCGGTCCCGCAGCTTTTCGGGACTTGACGTTTACGTTCATTCTCTGGTCGTTGACCCTGATTCTATGTTTTTCTCTCGGTGTGTTTCTGCTGCGGTTGTTTCGCTTCGAAAGCATGGAGAACATGGAATCGAACGCCTTCGCCTTCGCTTTGGGATTTGGCGCAGTTTGCTACTGGATACTGCTGCTCGCGTTCCTGCACCTTCTCAACCTGCTTGCCCTCACAGTATCATGGACTGCCGCTGCGGTCCTGGTCGCGCCGGAAGCGACGAACCGTGTCAGGCGGATCGCTGCTTTGCCAGGCAGGATCCGACAGGCCTGGGGACGCGCTTCGACCACCGGTAAGGTCGTAGTATGTGTGAGTCTCGTGATTGCCGGTTTCAGTTTTATCAACACGCTTACACCGGCCTGGGATTACGACGGCTTGATGTATCACCTGGTAGGACCGAAGCTCTTCATAGAAGCCGGAAGGATATTCCCATTTCCGGATAACTGGTACATCAACGGACCGTTTACGATCGAGATGATCTTTTCTCTGGGCCTGGTGTTTGGAGATGACGTGTTTCCAAAGCTGATTCATTTTTCACTTGGGACACTCTACGTGCTCACGAGCTACCTGCTGGCTCGGCGTGTGTTGAATCGAGAGCATGCATGGCTCGTCCTGGCGCTGATCATGGGCATCCCCATCCTGCCGATATTGGCCGGATTCGCCTACATCGATCTAGGTTGGAGCGCATTCGAGGTGCTGGCTGTTCTCGCGTTCATCATCGGAATTGAAGACCGCGGAAATGGATACTTAATCCTGTCCGGCACGTTGTGTGGGCTGGCAATGGGCAGCAAGTACTTGGGGTTGCAAGGATTGTGTGTTCTTGGACTGCTCCTGCTGCTGGTCCGTTGGCGTGAAGGGTGGCGCGTAATGCTGGAATCCGCCTTCTATTTCGGCGTTCCGGCGATAATCGTCGCCTCACCCTGGTACATTAAAAACGCCATCTGGCTCGAGAATCCGGTTTTTCCATTCTTTCTGGGAGGGTTGGGGTGGAGCCCGGCGCGGTTGGGACTCTATCAGAGCTATCTGCAATCGTTTGGGTACGGAAGATCGGCTCTCGATTACTTTCTTCTCCCGGTCCATGTTTACACACATCCGGAGCAGTTCGGCGCGGTGATGAACCAGATCGACATTCCTAACCCACTCTTCATCCTGGCTTGCTTTGCGTTTTTCCTGAAGAAGACACGTGCGATCTTCTTGTTGTTGGCCATTTCTGCGCTCAGATTCATCTTGTGGTCGGTTGGTTCACAGCAAACACGATTCCTTATGCCGATCTTTCCCTTGATCGCGGTGATGACGGTTTATGTCTTGCATGCATTTTTTCCAGAACGGACAAAGCTGGTCCGTTATCGATTCGCGGTTTCATCTTTATGTGTGGCGCTTCTGGCGATTCCACTTTTCTATCAAGCGATTTACACAGGTCTGTATCGACCTTTTGACGTAATCATCGGGACAGAGAGTCGAGGGCATTATCTTTCGCGGGTTGTCGGCAATTATCCGGCGATTACCTACGCCGAAGAAAATCTCGAGCCCGAGAGGCGTATTCTGCTGTTTGGTGACGGGCAGGGTTATTATTGTTTGCCCAATTGTGTCCCCGATCCAGACCACTTTCGATGGGCGGGGGAAATCGCGAAACTGGAATCGACCGGAGACATCGGAACGTGGTTTTCGGAACATGCACTGGGTTATTTGGTCCTCAATCGGGAATATCTTGATTTCTTATTGCAGCACGATCCGGAAGGGGTGCTGGAATTGGCCCTCCGACGCTTGATCGATTGGGGGGAGGCAGGCTGCCTCCGTCCGCTTTTTGATAACGATCGGGTCGTATTATATAAAGTCGTTTGTCCACCCGACTACGTGCTGGCAGATGCCCCTCTGGTTCCATGAGGATGCGGCTTTTGACCTGGGTTAATCCTAACTCCTGAACCTAATACTGCAGGCTGGATAAGAGGAAATCAGCCAGTTCTTCGTTTCCGGCACTTTCGTAAACGCCGGCTAGCAAGCGTAAATTTCCTACTTCATCCCGGTTGATTCTCAGCTTGCTGATCCAGGGAACCAAATCGGGTCCGAGAAACGTCCGCAGGTAAGTCCGATCGTAGTACTGTCCGGAATTGGATTGGTCGAGCGCTCCCCAGAAAGCCTGTTCATAGTGAAGCATTGCGTCGGCCGGGAAATCCTCGGCCGTCACAAGCCGGCCGGCCAGATGATACACGTATGGCGGGATCGCGCCGATCGGTGACAGGAATAGCGCTTTGATGGTGTTCTCTCTCGCCTCTGCAAATTCACCCTTTTGAATCTGCGCCTGCGCCAAACCGACGTATGCTCTGATCTCCTGTGGATAGTTCACAATCAACTGCTCGAATTCCAACTTCGCAGTCTCCGCCCGACCTGACTGCAGGTCTTGCCAGGCTTCCAGCAGCGCGCGTAGACGCGGATCGGGTTCGATTTGAGATCGTAGGGATGTGAGGAAATTCTCGTGCAGGGGGTTGGCCGGATCGAAGAGGATGCTGTATCGAAGCCAGGGATTGAGGTCGACGGCAAGTTCATACCGCTCAACGGCGCGCCTGGTTTCTCCCATTTGCTCTTCCATCCATCCGAGAATCACGATTAATTCCGCATTCCGGGGCGCCATCTCGACCGCGTGGCGCATGTTTTCCAGGGCTTGATCTTTATCGCCGATCTGCCATTCCAGCGCGGCAAGGTTTGCCCAATGGGTCGGCCAATAGGGATCGCGCAGGAGACCGGTTTCGATGCTCGTGATGGCTTTCTTAAACATAACTGCGTCGCCCGACGGATAAGCCAGAAACGCTCGTGCGAGAGCACATTGGAAATGATAGAGTGGAATTTCCGGGTCGAGCTGCTCTGCCCGGCAAATCTTCTCCTCAGCGACCTGCCAATCTCGTTGTTTTCCGGCTTGCACGCCATCCCAATACAGCGTCGTGTTCTGGAAAGTAAGCATGGAACCGAACAGGGAGATCGCCATCAAGGCGGCCAAGCCGATGAGTCCCGGTCGTTTTGGGATCAGTACTTTGTGGGCGTTTGAAACCCTGTGATAGAACAGGGAGAGGATTATAAGCACGGCAGCGGTGTACAAGGGGGATTCGAAGAGATAATCGAAACCTTGATGAACGAGCAGCGCCACGGCAGCGCCGGCGTATATTGCAAGATCATAGCGGCCTGCGCGGTCAGCCTCCCGCCAATACTGATATCCTGCAAGGACGATGAGGACAAATGCAGCGAACGCTACGAGTAATCCGATGATCCCATTTTCGGCAGCGACCTGAAGCACGAGGTTATGCGCGTGGCTGGTCGCAAATCCGGGTGGGATTTGATTCTCGCGGGCGAAGAGGATTGGAAACGCGCTTGATCCTCGACCCCAGATGGGCGACGATTGGAAGATGTTCCAGGCGGCGCCCCAGATTTTCGAGCGAGAGGTGGTAATCGTCCCATGACCGGGCACAGATTGCGATTGGATGAAGAACAGGGCCGTCAGGGAGAAGATAACGACGGCGGAGAACCCGATCCCGGCCAAATAGCGCAAGGCGATCCTCCGCTTTGCGATTCCAATTGCTCCCTTCAGCTTTGAAATCATGGCTGGACCGAGTGCCACTGCGGCGGAGACGGCACAGCCTGCGACGGCGCTGAGCCAGCCTCCTCTCGATGAGGCGAAATAGGCAAGAAGAACGAAGAGCGCGATGATCGTGGCGTAGATGACCCGCATACGCCGGGAGCCTGTCTTCAACGCACGCACGAATACGATCACCAAAACAAGATTTACAAAGCCCATGAGGATGTTCGGGTGTCCGAGAAGGAAACCGGCACTTCGATAACCAACCGGTGGCAAAGGTAGAAAGTGTCCGGTGATATGATGCCATTGAAACAACCAGACTGCAGCGGTCGCCAGCTCCCTCAGAGTCACGAACACTGCCACCGTGATGAGTGCATTCTCCCAGGTGGGAATATCCCAATGATGGTCCAGGGAATCCTGAACAACCACAAAACCAACAAAGAGTATCAACCCCCAGAGAACTCTCTCCACACTTGCATATTGCAGCGGCGACGAGAAGATATGTGCCGCTTGTAATGCGAGGTACAGGAACATAACGAAGGTTACCGTTGCGATTTTAAACGGTTTAACGCTGGATATCCGGGAGAGGAGAACGCCACACAAAATACATAAGAAGGAATATGTACTGATCTGGCGGACTTGGGGATTGGCGTTCGATATCTCACTGACCGTGAACAGAAAGAGGATCGATATCAGATAAGTGATCAGTCTTTTGTTCTTTATTGTCATGTTCTCTTCCCTCGTCGCTCGATCCAACAAGCGCAGATGGCCGGACGCAGCTCGCCTCGAAGCGAAGGCCGTATATCGTCATCCGGCGTATCGCCCGCTGCCCGCCAGAGCGTCCTTCATTGTACAAGAGGGAATTCGGTTGGCAAACGAGGAACGCCGTCGTTTGACCCGATTTCCGGGACGTAACCAGCGGAATACGTGAATCGAAAGATGGTCACTCGAGGTGGCTTTACCTGTGAGGGGATTGCCAACAAAAAAGGCTCGGCACAGGCCGAGCCCTTTCTTCCTGATGCGCAGGTGATGCCGGCGCTACGACATCTTCTCCGAGCTGTCGATCATACTCGGTGCCGTGCGCTTGCTCTGGTAGATCGCCCAAACCAGCAGCAGCACGAGCACGGCTACGACGGTGATGACGCCGAGGTTCAGCGTTCTGTACTGCACCGCAATCGGCGCAATAATCACGGAGACCAGGTTTACGACCTTGATCATGGGGTTCAAAGCGGGACCGGCGGTGTCTTTCATCGGATCGCCGACCGTGTCGCCGATCACGCCGGCCATATGCCGTTCCGAACCTTTCCCGGTGTTGTTGGCAGGATCGGAAGGTTCGTCTTCGATCGCCTTCTTGGCATTGTCCCAGGCGCCGCCAGCGTTGTTCATGAACACGGCGAGCAGCTGCCCCGAGAGGATGATGCCTGCCAGGAAGCCGCCAAGGGCCTCGACCTGCAAAACCAATCCGACTACGATCGGCGTAACCACACCGAGCAGCGCCAGTGAGACGAGTTCTTTTTGTGCAGCTGTCGTGGCGATGGCCACCGGTCGAGTATAGTCCGGTTTGCTTTTGCCTTCCAAGACGCCGCGTTTGAATTGTCTGCGAACCTCTTCCACGATGAGCGCAGACGCCCGGCTCACGGCGTTGATGGCGAACGAGGAGAACAACCACGGCAGCGCGCCGCCGATCAGCATGCCGACGAAGACCTTGGGCGTGTCGACACGAATCCCGATGGTGCTGATGCGTTCAGCCAAAGGAACCAAAAGCGTGGCCTGCGCGCGGCTCACGTCGACGATGTAGGAGCCAAACAGCGCCACGGCCGCGATGACTGCCGAGCCGATGGCAACGCCCTTGGTAATCGCTTTGGTCGTGTTACCCACGGCGTCGAGATCGGCCATGATTTGCTTGGCCTGCGTCGTATCCTTGTCGCTCATGTCCTGCCACGACATTTCGCCAATACCGTTGGCGTTGTCGGAAATCGGTCCGAAAGAGTCCATGGCCACGTTGTTTCCCGTGAGGGTCAGCATGCCGATGCCGGTCATGGCCACGCCGTACAGGATGTATGTGACCTGATCGCTTCCCTCGATTCCCGGGATCGTGCCGAAAATCAAAATCGAAGAAAAGATCGTGATGGCGATGACGAGAATGGACCAGACACTCGATTCGTAGCCGAGGGCGATACCGGAGAGGATCGTCGTCGCCGGTCCGGTGTCCGCAGCTTTCTTGATTTCCTGCACCGGAGCGTTGTGACTGCTGGTGAAGTACTCCGTAAGACGGTCGATGGCGATGGCCAGGAGAACACCGACCGTGGTCGCCGCAAACGGACGCCACCAGCCGCCTGGAATATCCTGCAGATAGAAGTATGCCAGTATGAGGAAACTGACGATGGAAATCGCCGCAGAGGTGAGGAAACCGCGGAAGATGGATTTCATGGCGTCCCCGCTCTTGCCCGGCGCACTTTTCACTGCATACGTTCCGAAAATCGAGGAGAGCACGCCGATGCCTCGTACGAGGAGCGGGTAGATGATCCAGTGCAAATTGCCGGTGATGTGCCACAGCGCCAGAGCCAGGATCAGCGCGGAAACGATCGTAACTTCGTAGGATTCGAAAATGTCAGCCGCCATTCCGGCGCAGTCTCCTACGTTGTCTCCCACCAGGTCGGCGACGACGGCCGGATTGCGGGGGTCATCCTCGGGGATTCCCGCTTCGATTTTCCCTACCAGGTCGGCTCCAACGTCGGCCGCCTTGGTGTAGATGCCGCCTCCCACTCGCATGAACAAGGCTAAGAGCGTGCCGCCGAAACCAAAACCAAGCAAGGCATCGGGGGCCGCGATCCCAAAGACGATGAAAATCAGCGTCCCACCGAACAATCCCAAACCGTCCGTCAACATGCCGGTGATCGTTCCGGAGCGGTAGGCGATGCGTAATGCGTCGCCGAACGATCCCCTCGCCGCGGAAGCCACCCGTACGTTACCTTGAACCGCCATGCGCATGCCGATTTGACCGACAGAGAGGCTGAAGCCGGCGCCCAACATAAAAGCGAGAGCGCGGCCGATACCAATCAACAGGCGGATTTCATCTTCACTCCTGCCGGAAAAGCGTTCCATGGCTTCCGGAGAAGGTTCGACGATATAAACGGAAAGAAAAAGTGCGATCGTCAGTATGAAAATTAAAGGCAGGATCGACTTCAATTGTCTGCGCAGGTAGGCGTCGGCTCCCGTCCGAATTGCATTCCAAACCTCCTGCATGCGATCGGTCCCTTTATCTTCGCGCAGCACCTGGGCGCGCAGAAATACTGCATATAGCAGACCAAGGATCGCTACCCCCAATACCCCCCAAACCGCGATCTGTTCGAACAGCGTTAGACCTTCCATTGTAAACATTGCGTTAGACTCCTCCTATATATAGATGTTGGGGAACGGGAGTTTTCATTCTAAAAGTCGTTGCAGATACTGTCAAGCAAATTCAGCAACCGCGATCACTCAATACTTGCGTAACTTCTGGTGGTCGATTGTGTTGAAAAAGGAGTTGGAAACAGCCTATTGACTCACGGGCTTGATTTTTTGTATAGTGTGCTCTGGAATCGCAATCAGGTTCTGATTGGCAGGTTGGGTTTTCAATCGCAAATTAGCGAACAACGTTCCCAATCATTCACGTGCTTGTACTGGAAGCGTCGATTCGGAAGGAGCAGATTAGTCGCATAACGCTTATCGAGAATGGCTTTTGTGTGGTATTTTAACCATACAGATATGCAGTGCGAAATTCATCGCCAATTTCCGGCTTCGGCCGCAGGTAAGTGAATTCGATGAGGGGGTAAACGGATCAATTTTCAAGCCATTATCATGATGTGCGGTGTGAGCCGATAAAGAACTTTTGAAGACTCCTGCGTTACGGCGGATTGGCGAAGTAAGATAATTGTCATTGCCTCGACCATCCTACGATGCTATAGGCAGCGAATCAATCGTATTTCAGCGTCGGCAAACACACTCAACCTGAAGATAGGTTATCGACATTCGAAGCGATGTCATCATCATCGATTTGGGACGTTTGAACCATGATCGTCGTAGCGGTTGAAATGTAATCGCAACCGTTTCGGTGCGCGGTATAAAGAAAGTAACGAGCAGTTCCTTTCTTCCGTATAGATTGGGAGCGTGTCGTTTTGAACGAAATGAATATCGAGAGTGGAAATGACAAAGAATAAAAAGAGTGCAGGCCAGAATAATCCAGGCGCGGGGCCGGCCGATAGCCAGGCTGACCTCGAAATGCGCTTTGATTCCAACGATGACGAAACACTATTCTCCGAGGAGGAACACCCCGGGATTGGCCAACTCGTCGAGCTTGGGAAAGAACACGGATACGTGACGATTGACGATATCCTCACGATCTTTCCGGAAGTGGAACGCGACATCGATCAACTCGAGGATGCGTACGCGGCACTCATCAGTGCGGGCGTGAAAATCATCGATGCCGAACATAAAGACGATGGAGTTGAAGGTCCGGACTCCGAATCAACGGATCAGAACGGTTCGACCGAGGCGCTGGAAGAAGAGAACTACCTTTCCGCCGTGGATACAGATGATACGGTGGGTCTCTACTTGAAGGAGGTCGGGCGCGTTCCGTTGCTGACGGCCGAGGAAGAAGTATCGTTGGCGAAACGGATCGAAAGAGGCCGACATGCGCGGGAAAAACTTGCAGAGTCTTCCGTCTCCCCCAAAAAGCGAAAAGAATATCAAATACTCATCGAGGACGGTTGGGCCGCGCGGGAGCATCTGATCACCGCCAATTCCCGGCTGGTGATCAGCGTCGCCAAGAAATACATGCGCAGAGGGGTTCCCTTTTTGGACTTGATCCAGGAAGGAAACATCGGCTTGATCCGGGCGGCGAAGAAGTTCGATTATCGCCGGGGACATAAATTCTCCACCTACGCCACCTGGTGGATTCGGCAAGCTGTCACGCGTGCGATCGCAGACCAGGGGCGAACGATCCGCGTCCCGGTTCACATGGGAGATCAAATCAACAAGCTGCTGCGCGTATCCCATCAACTGACGCAAGAATTGGGACGGGATCCGACGACGGAAGAGCTCGCACAAGCTCTGGATGTGACCCCGAAGAAAGTCGAGAACATGATCCAGGTGGCACGAAGACCGCTTTCGCTGGAAACGCCCACGGACGAGGAAGAAGATTCGGAACTGGGTGATTTCATCGAGGACAGCGATTCCCCGGCGCCACCGGAAGCCGTAATGCACAATTTACTGAAAGAGCATTTACGCGACGTGCTTACCAATCTTCCCCCGCGGGAAGTCCATATCCTGCAGCTTCGTTATGGTCTCATGGATGGTCAAAGCTACACGTTGGAAGAAGTAGGCCGTAAAATGGGCGTGACGCGTGAGCGTGTACGCCAAATTGAAGCCCAAGCGCTAAACCGACTGCGTCATCCGGGTCATCGGCGTAAATTGGTCGATTACCTGCGCGAGTAATCGTAACCCTACACAGGTTCCGGCAGGTCGCTGGTTTGTCGAGCGACCTGTTTTTTCGTTTCAGAAACGATCTCTTCAACGCCGTAAGCCATCCATACACAGATGAAAGGCACAACGGGAATCCAATAACGTTGGTAGGGTAGTGGATTTGCAACCAGCAGGGCGAGGGTCTGAAGTGCTGTTGCCGAAATGAGCAGCATGAGTTTTCGTTTCGCGTAGCCATCTTTGATGGCGTGTGTGTGGCGAATGCCCGCCGCGATGCCCAGAATTGTCAGGAACAGTGCCAATCCGGCACCGACTGCATTTCGGAGCAAGGTGTGGATGGGGTTGGCCAAATACAACTCACTCATTGCGGCGATTTGCGGATGATAATTGCCGATTTCCTCGAACTGAAGCGGAGTCAGGTAAAGGTGCCCGAGCATGATTGCAACCCTCGCGGGCAGCGTCTCCAATACGTGGGCAGGCAGCAGTATCCGGAGCGTCTCCACCTGTTGTTGAACGAATTCCTGGCGAGCGTCCCAGATTTGTGCCAGCGCCTGAATCGGATGCGTCCAGGCGATTGGACTGAGGATGACCATGCTGACCGCTGCAACCAGCGCAAAGATGAGCAGATTCTTGAAGATCTTTAGGTATTTCGATGATTCCTGTGCAGGGATCCAGGCGCAGGCCAGAAAGTTGGCCAACAGCAGCGGGGCGCACGAATATTTCGCCATCGTCGCCACTGCTGCGCCCAAACCGGCGAGCCACGGTCTGCGATCGGCTTCGAGCATGCCCAGGATCGCCAGACATACGCCAAACGTCAGCACGCCTTCCGCCATCGCTCTTCGATCGTGAAGCAAGATGAGGGCATTCGTGGCGAGCAGTAACGCCGCGATGTATCCCAGCCGTTTACCTTTTAACGAGTAAGCGCTGCGATAGATCAGCAACAGACTGAACGGCAGCAGCAGCGTTACGCTTAATCGGCTTCCGAAAAGCAGCTTGTCTTCAGGAAAAGCCCCCGAGGCTTTATTCTCTTGCCAGGTCTTCGACCAATCCCAGTCCGTCGAAACGGCGTCGGGTCCGTAGCCCATGATCCGCCGTCCAATTCCAAGAACGTATTTCGTCAGAGGGGCATTAAGTGCCCTGTATACCTGATCGTAATCATCGGGAACTGTGGAATCCCAGGCAAGCGAGAGTGGGTCGGTTAACCAGAGTTCGAAGTCCCGGCTCTGATAGAGCAGCGAACTTTCATCCGGATGAAACGGTACTTGATCCACACCGAGAGAAATCCAGATGCCGTAGGCAACTAGTGCGCACAGACCGACGAGCACTCGAGCATGGCTTCTCATTGCAGCGGAACTCGCTGATAGATCAACATACCTTCACTGCCGTAGATGTCCGTCTGATACTGTGCGAGTTTTAGATAGCGCTGCTCGAATCTCTCATCGGCAAGCAATGTTTTCCGGATGTACACCTCTAACGTGACGAAGTAGTCGGGTTCGGTTTCCAGGATCAAATCCGCCGGAATGGCGTAGTTGATCACATACTCGGAAGCCGGGATGGGGTAATAGGAAAGGGATTGCGGGGTGATCAAACCAATCGTATCCAGCATGTGGGCGCCGGTGTAATAGCCCAGCGCGCCGATATCGCCCGCCGCGAGAATCTGATCCGGCTCGATCCGCTCCTTCAGACTTTGTGCCGCCTTCTGATATAAAAGCTCCAATTCAATGTAGGCCATTTTCGGGGCGGGATTTCCTGGCCCGTGATCGGGATGAAGCGTCCATCCGGACAGCGTGGAAGTCAATGCGAGACTTGTCGCGACAACGAGCAAGACAGGTGGTTTCCAGTTGTCGCCAATTCTTTCGATCCCGATGAAAATCCCCAGAAAATACATCGGCAGTGGAGGGGTCAGGTACCAGCGGAAGATGAGTGGATTAGCGACGGCGAAAACAATGAAGTAGACCCAGGGGAACACAAACAAGGGCCAGGCTTGGGCCGTCATTCGGATCGCTCCCACAGCCCCACTCAGGAACAAAGCCAGGAAAAGGAGAAACCCTGCTCCGATCCACCAGTTTCCAAGAATTTCATGGCCGAGAAACGGTGTGCCGTAATGCTGCAGCAGACGTGTAAGCGCGGCATCTGAAGGAAGACGATAGGCTGCAACTTTGGCGAGGATCGAGTGTGGGATGGGATTGCCGTATATTATGAACCCGATGACAGCCCAGCTTGCAGCCGGCAGACAGAAGGCCGCAACTTCGAACAGCGTCGCTCGGGGAGATTTTAAAACTTCGAGCCGGCGATTGAAGATTTGTCGAAGCCGCTCGAATGCGAGAGGCAAGATGAAAAGCAGCGCATCAGGACGGGTCAGCAGGCAGAAGCTTGCCATCAAGGCGGCCCAAATTGGCCTGTTTGTCGAATGCAAGTAAAATGTTGACACCATCAGGAGCACGAAAAGACTCGTCTCCATGCCGCCGATGGCAAACGTTACCGACCACGGGGCGATGGCCCAAACGATCGCTGCTGACAGTCCGGCACGTCGATGGCCCAATGTCTCCCCGAGCTTCACCAGCAGCCAGCACGTTAAGCTGTCCGAAAGCGCATTGACGACGATTGAAATGGTTGGGAATGGGGCGTGTGAACCACCGGCCAGCAGGCCCAAACCGGTCATGAGGAGTGCATAAACAGGTGTCGTTGTTCCCAGTACGGCTTCGCCGGGATTGTAAACCAGTCCGTGCCCGGAAAGCATGTTCTGCGCGTAGCGAAAAGTGATGAACGCGTCGTCGATGGTGCGCGGTCCTGGAATGGTCCGGGCGACGAATGAAAGGATGAAAACGATCGTCTGTGGTGTCAGGAAGCGACGAAAACGCATGCGTGGATTATACAGAGGTGGGATGAGGTGGGAAAGCGTTTGAATCCAAGGGTTTCGAACGTCGCCGTCTGCCTGGCCGTTCTCGCCGTCGCGGTCGGTCTTAAGGCCATCTTACTGGATATGGATGCCTTCCCTTTCAACGCCGACGAAGCGATCGTCGGGCTGATGGCCAGACATATCCTGGATGGGCGCTGGCCGACTTTCTTTTATGGACAGGCGTATATGGGCAGCCTGGATGCCATTCTCGTAGCGTTCGCCATGGCTGCCTTCGGTACGCAAGTACTCGCCATTCGCATCGTGCAGGTACTGCTGTATGCCGGCACCGTCGTGACGACGATGGTTCTCGGCTGGCAGATTTATCGCTCTCGGTGGGCCGGGTGGGCGGCGGGTTTACTCATGGCGATGCCGTCGGTGAACGTCACCCTGTATACCACCGTCTCATTGGGCGGGTACGGAGAGGCGCTGCTGATCGGCAATCTGATCCTCATCCTCACGTTGAAGATCGATGAATCACCGGATTCTTCCCGCCTTTATGTGTTGTGGGGCGCGCTTGCGGGATTGGGCTTTTGGACGTTCGGATTGACCCTGATTTATAGTCTGCCCTGCGGTATTTTCATTTTCTGGAAGGCGTTAAAACACCCTCGCCGGCGGAAGGCGTTCCTTCACCTGGTACTGCTGTCGATCGCAGTTGCGATCGGCGCGCTGCCCTGGACCGTGTGGGCAGTCTCGCATGGCCCCGGCCAGTTGCTCGAGGAACTGATGGGCTCGGCGATCGCTGGGGCGTCTTCGGGTACTCCGCTTGGAGTCATACTGAGCCGCATTCGCTATTTCACCCTCCTGGGCACGAGCGTGATCTTCGGTTTGCGGCCGCCATGGGAGGTCCGTTGGCTTGCGCTTCCGCTGTTGCCCTTTGCGCTGGCGTTCTGGATGGTCGTCAGCGCCACTACGATTGCGGCGATGAAAAGGAGGGGAGGAGGGAAAGTCGGGAAATTGTTATTATTGGGCGTCGGAGTTTGCCTGATTCTAGGTTACATACTCACGCCCTTTGGCGCGGATCCCTCCGGACGCTATTTTATTCCTCTCGCCGTGCCGCTGTCGTTGTTCGCCGCCGAGTTTCTGGTCAAGTGGAGACCGGCGATCCGGAAGGAGTGGTGTGTGGTGCTCATCCTGGGGATTCTTTCCTACAATCTCTGGGGAACCTTGCAGGCTGCTCTACGAAATCCTCCCGGAATAACGACGCAATTCAATGCCATAACCCGGATCGATCCCCGATATGATGAAATGCTGATCGAATTCCTGACCCGGCAGGGCGAAACGCGGGGATACAGCAATTATTGGGTGGCTTATCCACTGGCATTTCTATCCGAGGAGCGTTTAATCTACGCGCCCAAGCTGCCCTATCATCATGACTTTCGCTACACACCCAGGGACGATCGCTACGAGCCCTACGATGAACAGGTTGCCGCTGCCGATCGAGTTGCCTATATCACGACCAACCACGATCCGCTGGATCAGTTTCTTCGTGACGAATTTCACAAGAAGGACATTCGTTGGCTCGAAGTACGCATCGGAGATTATCATGTATTTTATAATCTCGAACCTGCGATACACATTGAAGACATGAATGCGACGTGGTTGGTGGATGGATCGCTGTCTACCGATGAATGAGGTGCTCCGGTGAGTTTTCGCCGCTTGGTTCTGTGCTTTACTTTTCTGGCAATTTTCACCATGGCTGTGCGTATTTCCATCGACAGCGACACCTGGTGGCATCTGGCTGCGGGGAAGGTCATCGTCGAGACCGGCGAGATCATCCGCGAGGATCCCTTCTCGCTTACGCGCCAAGGGCAATCATGGAACTACCCGGGTTGGCTCGCACAAATCGTTTTATACGGTTCCTACGAGTGGTTGGGCTATCAAGGTTTGATCTTGCTGACGGCGTTGTTCGTCGTGATGGCCTTTGCCTTTATCTGGCCTCTGCTGCAGGGACCTCCATTGATGCGTGCAAGCACGATGCTCCTCGCCGCTTCCGTTTCGGCCGTTTACTGGTCCGCGCGACCGCAGATCATGAGTTTCGCACTCGCAGGCGCGTTTTTCCTCCTGCTCTCGAAAGTGCGCCAGGGCAACCGGCGGCTGGCTTTCCTGCTTCCGGTCCTCATGGCATTATGGACCAATCTGCACGGCGGCTTTGCCATCGGGTTCATCTTCATCTTCAGTTTTCTATTGGGTGAGGCCATGGAGGTTGTCGATGAAGTTGTCCGCAAAGGGGTTTCATTCAAAGCCGCGTGGCTCCAACATCGCGGTTCGTTCTTGCTTTGGACCGGTTCGGGTTTAGCCTGCGTGGTGGCAGTCATTTTCAATCCGAACGGCGCTCAGATGCTGCTGTACCCCTTCAAGACCGTTTCCGTCGGTGCCTTACAGGATTTCATTCAAGAATGGCAGTCGCCGAATTTCCATCACCTCGAAACGCAACCCTTTCTATGGACGATCTTGCTCCTGTTGGTGAGTCTCGCTTTCTCGAAGAAGGATGTCTCCTGGGTGTCGTTGATCCTCGTGATTGGTTTCACATATTTGAGCCTCGTCGCTGCGCGCAACATCGCACTCTTCGCTCTCGTCGCAGCGCCTTTCCTTTGCGAACACGGCTATGCTGCCATTCAACCGTTCATCCAGCGCAGAAAGCAGGGCAGGCAAGTCCCCGAGAGAATAGCTCGCCTGCTTAACCTGGTCATTCTGGCACTTATGCTGCTCGCTGCCGGCGTTAAAATCATGCTGCCGCTTAACCAAGAATCGATCCAGGAGGCGATTTCCGAACACAATCCCGTCCTCGCCGTGCGGGCGATACGCGATGAGGAGTTGTACGGAAATCTGTTCAACTCTTACAATTGGGGTGGGTACGTCATCTGGGCACTCTATCCGGATTGGCTGAGTTTTGTGGATGGCCGGACGGATTTGTTCGACGATGAAATTCTGGAAGACTACATCACAGCGTGGCGAGCGGATCCGGGCTGGCAAGAGATCCTTGCAGATTGGAAAATCGAAGTTACGCTGCTGGAAAGGGAATCGCCTCTGGCAAAGGTTCTGGTTCTCTCCGGCTGGGAAATCAGATACGAAGATGACGACGCAGTCGTACTCACGCATGGATATGAGCCCTAGATGATCAGGCGTATAACAAATCTTGAAGGCCTGCCGGTGGAGATGAGAGCGATGTTCTTTTGGATTTGCGGAGGTGGATCTTGCGAGCTTTGTTGATCGGCTGGCAGCGAAAGCTGACGTGGATTCTGGTGCCGATCGTATTGGCAGGCCTGCTGTTTGTCAGCTACCGTCTGGCGATCGAAAATCCGGGTGGCAATGATTTCCTCGCGCGCTGGACGGGAGCTCATTATTGGATAAAGGAAAATGCGAATCCCTATGACGAAGAGGTAAGCCTCGCCGCACAGATGGCATTTTATGGGCGGCCGGCTGACCCGACGCAGGGGGAGAGTCTGGCGCATTTCTATTACCCGCTGTATTCCATGCTGTTCTTCGGACCGTTTGGTCTGCTTCCCTATCCAATTGCGCGCGCAATCATGACGGCGCTGTTGGTGATCGTCCTTCCAATCTTACTCATCATGGGGTTACGGATCGCGAACTGGAAACCGGGCGTCGGAATGATGGCGCTGCTCATGGGGTTCTCCATTTTTTGGTATCCGGGTGTGCGGACGATATTTCTCGGACAGTTTGCGGCCATTAATGCCGCCTTTATGATCGGTGCCCTTTTGGCCATCCGCCACAAAAACGATTCGCTTGGCGGCGTACTGCTGGCTTTGTCGACGATGAAACCGCAGATGTCTATCCTGCTCATCCCTTTCATCATCTTGTGGGCGATCTCGCAGAAACGCTGGAATCTGATCCTTTGGACGGCAGGCGCGGAGATCGCGCTGTTCGCTGCATCGCTCGCCTTGATGCCCGATTGGCCGCTGCGTTGGATTTGGCAGGTCATGGATTATGCAGCCTATACGAAGCCCGGACAACCCGTCGCGATCATTGCGAGTTTATTTCCGGCTTATTCGGATCGGATCACGTTGCTTCTGACTGTCGTTTTCGTCCTTTATCTCGGTCTCGAATGGGCTTTAGCCTGGCGAAAAGGTGACCGCTGGTTTCAGTGGACTGCCGCACTGACCATCGTAATAACCAACCTGATCGCCTTCCGCACAGCCACGACGAATTACGTCGTAATGCTTCCAGCACTGTGCATCATATTCGGCAGTTGGGTACAACGTTGGAAACGCAGGGGAATGTATGCCGTTGTATTCGTACTGCTCGTTTTATTTATCGGAATGTGGGCTTTGTTCCTGGCAACAGTGGCCGAAACCGACGAAAGTCTGATCATGTACCTCCCATTGCCGATATTAACCTTCGTTGGATTATTGTGGGTCCGCTGGTGGGCGATCCGTCCGGAGAAGCTCCCGTTTGAGGGTCTCTTGGCCGAACCCGATCTATGATGTCCCGATCAATCCATTCTTCAGGGTAATCCGCTCGATGAAGTGAGTGAAAAGTGTCTCGAGAACCAGGCCAACAAAAGAGCCGCGAAAACAAAGATGGAACGCACGTGGATCGTATCGAAAGCAAAACTCGAACGACCGGTATAATCCCTGCATTGTTGCTGCTGCTTTGGGTGGAAGGAATCCTCGCAGCCTATTTCTGGGTGCATAAACCCTGGCCAAGTGGCCAAAATGCTGCGCCATTCATGGCCATTTTGGATTTACTGCTCGCCTGTACCCTTGTGGCATTGGCGGGCGGGTTGGGGCGATTGATCTTCGGCGAAAGACTTCCCTTTTCACCTGCCGAAAAT
>DAOUEE010000091.1:0-6985 GCA_034430695.1 Anaerolineales bacterium
ATCAACATCACCGAGTTCGACCCGATCAACTCCTTCCACCTGCACGCCGAGTTCTTCGATTACTACGATCACGGCACCACACTCACGCCGAACCTGCACACAGTGGATACAATCATGCAGGCCCAGGCCCAACGGGGTATCCTCGAATTCAGCTACCGCTGGCCGGGAAAATACATGTTCCATGCCCACGTGAGTGAGTTTGCCGAACTGGGCTGGATGGGCAATTTCAACGCGGTCGCCGCTGAGGATTTCGAGCAGGCGCTGGCGGAAGCCGGTCTGGATGCCGATTGGGATCGACTTGCCTTGCACGGCAGCACGGCAAACGGATGAGAGGCAAATTCCACATGACCGAGTCAGGATCGCAAAATTCTACACCGCGGCATAGATTCAATTGGCGAACGGTGCTGTTGGGGCTGTTTCCCTTGCTGGCGTTGGGGGCGGTAATCGCATATTTTGTTTTCACGGGCGGCGGATTGGGGGAATTGAGCACACCGCCGCTGGAACAGTTAAACATCGAACGCATAACCATGCCCGAACCGGGCGTGATCGTTCTCCACGCGGTCAATGACGGCCCCGAAACTTTAACCATCGCTCAGATCGCTGTAGATGAGGCTTATTGGGATTTCGAAGCCGATCCATCCAACACGCTGCCGCGACTGGGCCGGGCCACGATCACGATTCCCTATCCGTGGGTGAAGCAGGAAGCTCACCTCATCAAGCTCGTCACTTCGATCGGCACGACCTTCGAGGCCGAAATCCCTGCCGCCGTCGTGACCCCAAAGCCCAGCGGCGAGCTTTTCCTGAATTTCGCGCTGGTGGGGTTCTATATCGGAATCGTGCCGATCGCGTTGGGTATGCTTTGGTTCCCGATCCTGCGCCGGCTCAATCCTCGCGGGATGAACTTCATCCTCTCGCTCACCATCGGTTTGCTGGTTTTCCTGGCGGTCGGAACCTGGCTGGACGCGCTCGAATTCGCCGATCGGCTTGCGGCCTTCTGGCAAGGCGTGCCCCTGCTCATATTCGTTTCCTTGATCTCGCTGGGTGCGCTGGTCGTTATCGGGACTGTATATCGCGGCTCGAGGCGCGTTCTGGACACCGCCTACCTGCTCTCGCTGGGTATCGGCTTACATAACCTGGGTGAAGGCCTGGCGATTGGCGCCGCGTTCGCCCTGGGCCAAGCCGCCTTGGGAACGTTTCTGATCGTCGGCTTTGCGCTGCACAACATCACGGAAGGCGTAGGTATCGTGACCCCGCTGGTCCGGAACCCTCCCCGTTTCTCGCATTTCCTGGGTTTGATCCTGCTGGGCGGCGGGCCGGCCATCCTGGGCACGTGGATCGGTGGATTCGGCTTCAACCCCGTGCTGGCCACCATCTTTCTGGCTGTCGGCGTGGGCGCCATACTGCAGGTAATCTGGGAAGTCGGTAAGCTGGTGGTGAACGAGAGCAATAAACTCGGCGACCCAGCCTTGAACTGGACGACGCTGTCCGGACTGAGCAGTGGACTGCTGATCATGTACTTTACCGCGTTTCTGGTGAAGTTCTAGCCGATAATGCGTCAAATCGGAGGGGTTATAAATCCGTAATGTGAACGTCGCTCACTCGATTTCGCGCCGGTAAGCCGCCTGCGACATGTCGCCTACGTACTCCGGCAGGTCGGTATGCCCCAGGATCTCGCGAATCGTGCGCGCCTCACCGGTGTGCATCCAGTAATGGTAGATGTTGCGCTGCAGCATCGTGCCGACGCTCTCAGAATAATCCTTTCCCTTGTATAGGAAGTGACTCTCCAGATCCTCCGGCGTTATCGCGTCGAGATACACATCCGCTTGCGCCGTTACCGCACGCCAGACTTCCCACATCTCGGCCAGCGGCGGTGTGCTGGCGGGCTTGCCGTACCCAACCCGGTCGTTCAAATCCGGGAATAGCGTCTTACCCTGGGCAGCCTCCACCCAGTAGCGATGCTCCTGGTTGGCCAAATGGCCGATTGTCCAACTGAGACAGTTCATCGAGTCGATACGAACGAGTGCATCTTCCGCGGAGATTGGTTCCAAGCAGCGCAGGAACTCGGCCCGGGCGAAACGCAGTTGGGTGGCGAGTGGATGGCAGGCCATAGTTGCCCCTCCTTGTTGTCGTAAGATCGCTTTGAAAACCACCTCAAAGGTTGCGGCTATTCTAACAGATCGCAGAGCGAGGGATGTACTTGTGGGCAGCGTTCGCTGCGCCTATACTGGAAGCGATTTCGTATATGGATGATTTGCGTAAACATACTCGCTTTGGATTTCGTATGCCGAATACTCAATTGAGTACAATGATGATCGCCTGAAGCGGCACGAGGGCGAGGAGTCTTCCATGCTTGACTTGCTGCGTTTGCGTGAGGTACCGGGTGTCAAAGGAGCCGTTCGGGTTTCGCTCGACGGTGTATTACAGCAACATTCGATCGACGGACCCCCCGACATCGTGGCGGACCTCACCGCCCGGCTCAGCGCTGCTGCTCGTCGCATCGCAGCGGTCATGGATTATGCAGATTTCGAACACGCCCTGCTCTCCTACCGCGATGGCGGAAATCCGCTGCTCATTTTTCCCGGGGAATCATCTTTCATCGGTTTACTGCTCGAAGTGCCCCAAACGCTGGTCGGAATTAGCGACACCTCACAAACCTTTTACAGTAGAGAATTGATCGCAGCAAGCCATATTCTCACCAGAATTCGAGGACTCGTGGGGAGCGAATGAGGACGGAACAGACTCAGGCGTACATTGATCGACTCGTCGCCTTAGAAGGGGTACGATGTGCGTTTCTCTTCGATTCGCGGGGAAAAATTCTTTTCCATTCGACCCTCATCAATCTATCGCCGGAAAAGCGGAACGTCCTGGCGCTTGCGCTGGCACAATCCCTCACCGATTTGTCCGGTATACACGCATCTCAATCGATGGACATCGATCTTTTCTTCGGCCAGGGGCGCCTGGTGATTAAAGGCGTCCCACAGGGTGGGTTATGCATCGTCTGCGACAGGCAGTTGAATAACTCCTTGCTCAACATCGCCCTCGAAGAATGGTTCAGCTTGCTGCGGGAAATTGACACACAGCCTGCCGAAGAGTCGCGCCCTTCAATACTCGAGGAATTGATACAAGTTGCACAGGAGATTCTGGGGGAACACGCCAGCAAGGTCATCAGCATCCTCGAAACGGCGGACGATGAGGGAGAAAATCTTCTGGATGCAATCGCCCAAGCGGAAAAGCTGACGCGGCTGTTTATTGACAAGGAGCAGGCCGGGCACATGGCGCAGCGCATGCGCGACCTGGTCCAGAGATCAAGATAAGGAGAGTGGGGAAATGGTTTATGTGTCTTATGCGTTGAGCATTTTGGGGATCATCGTGATGGTGGTCAATGTTCTCTTGGCGTTCCGCCTGCGCCGCGACCTGATTGGCGGAGAGATACGTTCACGCTGGAGTTTGCTGACCAATTTCATCCTCATCTTTCTCGTGGGCTACGTCCTATCCCCATTGTTGCTGGTCTTCTCAGTGCCCGCCGAATACATGGCCGCCGTCGTCTTCCTCATCTTCTTGCTTGGTGCGATCTTCGTCTGGATCGTGATCACGATCCTGCGCGAGATTCTCTCGGTGCTGGAGGTCCTGGAGGAATAGCAGCTCCGGGAATTTCGTCCAGTTCGAAGATCACGGCTCGCCAAAGGAAAAATGCGCCCCCATGCAGACGAAACCGTCGGGCGCCATTGGGCGTTCGAAGGAATGGCGTTCGAAGTACAGAGTCGTCTCCGGGCCGAAGCCGCCGATCTCCGTCGCGTAGTAGGCCAGATACACATCCAGACTCGTTCCGCTCCGAGAAAGGGAATACATCCATTCATAACGCACGGTCTCCAGACCTCCCGGCCCACTTACTCCATAGAAATACGCATCGATTCGATCCCAGCCCGCTCCGCCGCCTGCGATGCGGATGGGATTCTCGGATGGCAGGCCGTAGGTCTCGTCCTGCGCCCACTCACAAGGTGTGATCTCGGGCTTGAAGAAAATGATCGAATCCGCGACCGCCAGGAAAACCGCCGAAGCTTCGCTTCCCCTAAAAAAAGGCCTCGAGCATTCTATCGACAGCTTCATAAAGAAGCGGTTACCGCCTTGCGGAATAACAGCTATTCGAACTCCCGGTTGTGAACGAGCGGTATCCGGCGGCCAGGCGACGCTGATACCCGCCACCCCGCCGATCGTCAGCGGCACGGCATCTTCGAAAACAGTCTTCTATGCTTTGTCCCTTGACGCCTTGTCGAGCACCTGGCCCACACTCATTTCAGAAGGATACTCTTGGCTTTCGAGCAACAGGGTGGCATTCAATTCGTGATCGAAATCGTAGGCCCAATACATCCCGTAGAGTTCTTCGAATGGATTGATGACGTAATCCGGTGGATAGCGGAAAGAATAACCGAAGGAACTTTCCAGGCGGCTTCCCAGGTGCACCGAAAGCGGTGTGACCGTTATCGTGCGGGTGGGCGTGATCGACGCTGTTAAGGTTATCGTGGGCGTTCTGGTGATGGCCGGAGTCAATGTTTTCGTGGGTGCGAGCGTCGCCGTGCTTGTTCCCGTCAGTGTGATCGTGGAGGTCGGTAGCGGTGTGTTCGATGGCGTTGGCGTGGAGAAAGCGCCCAGATTGGACGGGAATACTCCCGCGGAACAAGCCGGGAGCATGGCGGCCAGAAGGAACGTGGCTGACATTTTCATTTTTTCGTCTCGAATTGAATGGGGCTATTTACCCACTGCAAAATTCGGATCGACCTTCCATCCCAGCCTAGGCGAGGTTGTTCAACAGATGGGCCAGGACCCCCGCCAGGAGAGAATTGCCGCGCTTCACCACATATCCGAAAATCAGGCTGACCAGGAAGATCGACAGTGCACCGCCGACAGGTTGGGTCAGGTTCTCGAGCAGATCTCCCATAAAAAACCAGCCGGGCAGATGCAGGAAGACAAAGCACAAAGATGTGGCGAGGTTCGCCGGCCAAAATGAATGCTGCTGTCGTAGATTCCCGAGAACGGCTCCGCGCAGCAGGAATTCCTCGAAGAGGGGTGCGATCAATACGACGTTGAGCAAGGTAAAGCTCGGTTGAAATTGGAAGAGCGGTTTACCCGCAAGGATCTTCGGAATCCAGCCGCTCAGGGCGATCAACAAGCCGACGCCGCCACCCCAAAACAACCAGCCTTTGAGGTTGGCAATGTTGAGCACCTGCTTCAGATCGCGCCCCTCGAGGCGGATGAGCCAATACGCCGGCAGAACCCAGAACAGCAGCTTCGCCGTCGTCCAATAGACGAATCCCCCTACACTGGTCGCCATCCAGGGAACGGAGACATCGAGCTGGACTTTGGCGATCCAGGCGGCGATCCAGACTGCGATGATCGTCGCGAATGCGAGGTAAGTTGTCGATACGATTCGATTGCCATTTCGATCTTCGACTGCCATTCCTGAAAACCCTCTTTCGTATTTCGATTGGCAAAGTATAGTAGCAAGCACTCACCAGAAAATCATCTCAAATGTCCAACAAGATCGCCATTTATATCTATTCAACATTTTCCTCCCGTCAGTATTGGACGGGAGATCGGAGAGATTGAATTGCCGTAATGATAAAAAGACACGGACGCGCATGTCCGTGTCTATAGATACAAGAAACCAATGCCTTCCCCGACCGGTTTATCGCACACCACCAACGTCGGGTGAGGGCTTGGCGTGAGTTACGGGCCGGAGAAATCGATGACTGCCGAGGTGCAGTCAGGAACCGTACAGTGATTTTCGCTTCCACTCCAGTATTGCTGGCCTCCGACGTCGCCTCTGAACCGATACTCACCGGGCGGCAGAAGGATGGTAACCTGGCCGTCCGTATTCGTATCGCCATAGTACAGGGTATATTCATCTCCACTAAATGCAAACACCCGCATTCCTGCTGCCGGAACACTGCCATTCAACGCGGTCACAACAACCGGATACGACGGCGATGTCATCATCACCTCGACACAGGAGGGGATATCGCAGTGGTTAACCTCGTCACTCCAGAAGACTGCATCATACCTTGCTGCCCGGAAGCGGTAACTGCCGGAGTCCAGCCAAAGCATAACCATACCGTTTCCATCCGTCGTCCGGGACGGCCCCACGGGGATCTCCCCGTCGTATGCCTGCACACTCCAGCCGATCTCGAGGTGACCGGCTTCGTTGGCGATTATCAAAGTGACCATCGTGGTGTTGATGCCGACCGAGGTGCAGTCGGGAACCGTGCAGTGATTTTCGCTCCCGCTCCAATATTCTTGTCCTCCGATGTCGCCTCGGAACCTGTATTCTCCGGGCGGCAGAAGAAGGGTGACCTGGCCGTCCGTATTGGTATCTCCGTAGTAGCCGGTGTAGGTAGCTCCGTTGAAAGCAAACACCCGCATACCCGCATCCGGAACGCCGCCATGTTGGGAGGTCACGATTACCGGATAAGATGGCGAAGTCAGGCTCACCTCGGTGCAGGAGGGGACATCGCAGTGGTTAGCCTCGTCACTCCAGAAGACCGCATCATACCTTGCCGCGCGGAAACGGTAACTTCCATCGGTCAGCCAGAGTGTCACTTTGCCGTTGCCGTTTGTCGTGCGGGAGGGACCCACAGGGATCTCCCCATCGTACGCCTGTACGCTCCAGCCGATCTCAGGATGTCCGGCAATGTTGGCGATCGTCACCGTCACCACCGATGTGCTGATGCCGGCCGAAGTGCAGTCGGGAACCGTGCAGTGATTTTCACTCCCGCTCCAGAATTCCTGCCCGCCGATATCGCCTCGGAAGCGATACGAGCCGGGCGGCAGAAGAAGGGTGACCTGGCCGTCGGCATTCGTATCGCCGTAGTAAAGCGTGTATTCATCGCCACTGAATGCGAACACCCGCATACCCGCATCCGGTACGCCAGCATGCTGGGACGTTACCGTCACAGGATATGCTGGCGAGGTCATGTTCACCTCGGAGCAG
>DAOUEE010000092.1:0-37069 GCA_034430695.1 Anaerolineales bacterium
CCAACGCTGGACAGTATGGGTGTCAACGTCCCTACACCCAACAAACCAGCGAGGAATCTCCACAACACCCAGAATGAGTTGGCCCAGCAAATTAATACTGAAATGTCAAGAAATGATCCTGAAGATGCAAACATCCAGACGGAGAGCGTGATTGGAGTCAACAACAACTCAAGACTTGAGTTTGAGTCAAATTACGAGTCAGAAGAGAAACCTCGGAAGATGATCTTTCATACTCGTCTATCAAATGGAATTCTTCAAACGGATGTATCAAAAGCCAGCAATTCGTCTGAAAAGATCCTTCGAAAAATGAAGAAATCAGGGAGTTCAGAGGTCTCAAATATTGAGTAAGCGCATACCATGAACGATTACTTCGGTCTTTATTCCTCTATACCTACCATACTAAATCGATTATTGATCAAAGGGAGCATTTAATGGGCCTCGTACCGCCAAGGATCGAACCGCCGAAAACGATCATCGGGGTGGGCATGCGCGAGCTGCTCGTCCTGGGCGCGGGGCTGCTGCTCTCGATCCTGGTCGTGCTTTCCGGCCTGGCGCTGGTTATCAAAGTTGGCCTGGCGGCGCTGCTCGTGGGGCTGGCGGCGCTGCTCGCCCTGGGGCGCGCGCCCGCCACAGGCAAAACCTTCGAGGAATATTTCCTCGACATCTACCATTTCCACAAACGCGACCGTTTCCTGCAGCGCGGCGCCGCCGACCTGCAGGGCGAGCCTTTCGCCCCGCAGCCCACGCGCGTCGCAGAAACCGCTGCCGCATACGCGCCCCGGGACATGATCCGGATGCGCCCGCTGCCCCTGAGCCTGAACGCTTTCTTCGGCCTGTTGAGCGTCTGTTTCCTGGCCATGCTCGTCGTCTGGCTGTTCTTCGGCGGACTGCAGGAACTCCTGCTGCGATTCGGAATCCGATGATGCGCTGGAAAGACGATTGATGTTCACGCACAGCCCGCGCAGCGAGCCGCCATATGGACCCGGCGCGCCGACCTCGGATACCGGCGAGGTGGTGCCGATCGCCGCCGTCACCGAGGACATGCTCGTCACGCATAAGGGCACATTTCTCACCATGCTCGAGATGCCGCCCGTCGACATGGGCGCCGGCGGCCTGGATTTCAGCCACTGGATCCGCAAGCACCAATCCGCACTGGATCGGATTCCGCCGGGGATCAACATGCAGGTCACGATGCAGCTCGAGCCCCGCGATCCACAGCCCGACCTCGAGTATTTCGTCGACCGGGCGCAGCGCTGGCACGCGCTGGCCAACGACGAAAACTTGCCCGCGCGTGCGCGCAGTCAGGCGAAGAGAATTTCCGCCGCCGCCCAGCAGATGACCGCCTTCGTGGCGCTCTGGTTCGACCGCTCACTTCCCATCACCTGGCGAACGATCTACACGCTCTTCTGGAAGGCGCCGCCCCAGGTCCCGAGACGGTCGATATTTTCACTGCGAAAAGACGGCGCCCAAAATCCCCGGCACCTCGATTTCGTCCCGGAGGCACGCCAGGCGCTCTCGCGGACGCACGGCATCGTATCCACCGCTTTCCGGGAAGCCGGACTTCCCCTGCGGGATTTGACGCCCGGAGAAATGTGCCAGATCGTCTGGCGCGGCCTGCACCCGGCGACCAACGGACTCGCCACCGACCAGGCTTCCGAAATCGCCATCGCCATGGCGAAAGGGCATCGAGCACGCCGGCGGCACATTCCCTCCGCCGGCGATTTTCGGCCAGGCATGTCTGCGGAAGAGCTCGCCGACTTGCTCGCGCCGGGCACGATACTCGAGCGGGAGACGTGCCTCGAAATCGACGGCGTCCGCATGGCCGGCTACTACATCCATGATTTTCAACCCAACCGCGTGGCCATGGTCCATCGGCTGGCCAACCTGCCCGGCGGCTGGACGGGCAGCCTGCTAATAGAATTTGCCGAACCGGCGTCCGTCGTGTCCAACCTGCGCGAGCGCGAAGTGCAGCTATCTGCCACCGAGCTGGCCAAACAAAGCCAGGGTATGCTGCACAGCTTTTCCAACCAGCAAGAAGTAGCAGCAGTGCAGCAGCAACGCATGTCGCTGGAAACCATCGGCAAGACGCCGGTCTTCATCCGCTTCTTCGTCATACGCACGGCGCCCAACGAAGAGATCCTGCAGCAGCGCACCCGTGATCTCGAAAGCTTGTTGACGACCATCGGAGTGTCCTACGTTCCCGCACGCTACAATCAGATGCGCCTCTGGGAAAGTGCCCTGCCGACGAGCGAACTGACGATGAAGACGAAGCCCAGGAACATGACGGCGGACAGCCTGGCCACCTTTTTCTGGCCCGCACAGCGCCGTTACTCGGAAGAAAAAGGCATTTACCTGGGCATCGATCAGGCGACGCTGCTGCCGATCCGCGTCGATCCGTTCGGCGATTACCTGGAAAAAACACCGACGTTTCTGGCGCTGGGAAGGCCCGGCGCGGGAAAATCAGTATGGCTGCGCACGATGATGCTCTCGGCGCTCATCGCCGGCGACTCGGTCATGGCCATCGACATCGAGGGGGAGATGCAGCCGTTCTGCGATCGACACGGCGGACGCTACATCGAGATCGGTGGTTTCAGCAGCGAACGCATCAACGTGCTCGACATCCCTCCCGACAGCGATAATCCGCTGGAACACGGAACGAAACATCTCGTGGCGTTCTGCGAAGCCATCCGCGGCAGTCCCATTCCCAAAGGGCCGGAATGGAATGCACTGGCGGAAGCCTACAAACTGGCGCTCGAAGATCGGGGAATGATCGACCCCATCAGCGGGGAACCCAGTTCTGCGTGGCGCTGCGAAGAAGCTCCGTTGCTCAACGACGTCGCCCGCATCCTGGCGCAGCTCAAACGGCCGGAAGCTGCCTCCCTCTCCGAGATGCTCCACCCATATACGCATGGCCTCTATAAAGAATACTTCAACATTCAGACCACGTTCGACGTGCGGAAAGAACGACTGGTCGTTTTCGGCATGCGCCACGTCAATGATTCCGGCACCTGGGACGATCAGGAGCTTCAGGTTTATCTGTGGCAGGTGATGGGTTTCATCTGGAGCGAGGTGCTGCGCCGGAACCTGGAAAATCCGCGGGCTGCGAATCACGTGATGCTGGATGAAGTGTGGGCCTTGCTTCGGGCGCCGGGGGGCGCGGCGGCAATCGAGAACATCGCCCGCCGTTCGCGAAAAAGGCGCGCCGCACTGTGGATGGCGTCGCAGCAGATCGGTGAGTTTCTCGAGAAGGAACACGGCCGGAAGATCCTCTCCATCGTGGGGACCAAACTTCTCATGGGGGTCAGCCCCTTCGAAGCGAACCGCATGCGCGATCCGTTTGAGTTGTCCGACTACCTGATCGACACGCTGACGAAACTCGGATACGGGGAAGCCATGCTGCAGATGGCCAACGCCGTGCTGAAGGTGTGGATCCGCTCACCCAAGGAACTGGAGCTCTACTGATCATAGATTTATCGTCCACCGAATATTGGCTTTCGTCGTTGTTGGAATGTGTATTGGTATGAAACAGAGTTTTTCCTGCTGTTTGCTTTCCGTCATCGGCATGTCGCTCGTCTGCATCGCCGGCTTTTTCCTGCTTACCTACACCGTCGCCGCCGTCGTGGCGGATTCCCTCCCCTGGCCCCTGGATAAAATCGCCTGGGAATGGATCGAGGGCGAACCCAAACCCGTCGGCCATCCGGCCCTTGACTACCAACCGATTGCCCCCGGACGGGCGATCGAAAGCGGTTCGTATTATTACTCGCCCGAAGGCTACACCGGCCCGACGAACATGATCTGCCGGCTTCCCGTCGAGCATGGATATTTCGTCGAAGCGACGGGCGGATACGGCGAAACCAACGGTCGCAACGGTCATGCACACACGGGAATCGATTACGGAACATACGGAAAAGCCGAGGACGTCATCGCCGTCATGGGAGGGAAAGTCACGCATGCCGGCTGGAGCTACTGGCTCGGCTGGACGGTCGTCGTCGAAAACGACGGTCATCAGCTGATCCTGGGGCACATGTGCTGCGGGCGTAGCGGCGTCAGCGGCAGCGAACGAGGCCGCTCCTCTATACAGGTGGAAGCGGGGGATGTGATCCCGGCCGGAACCGTAGTCGGGCGCGCAGGAGAGACGGGAAACTCGGAGGGCGTCCATCTCCATCTGGAAATTCGAATGTGCGACGGTTCCGGCCAGTGCAGAATCGTCGATCCGAGAAGCGTCTATCTTCCAGGGCAGGATGCCTATTGTGATTGGCAGGGATTCGCAGCGCGCAAACGCTAGTCCAAAGGTTGGGTTGAGGGCAGCCGATATCCAACACCTCTATCATCAATCCCATGATGTCCTGAGCACAAGCGGATAAATATCCACTGATTGTAGGCGGTGGATACATATCCGTCGCCAACAATATTGGATGTTGGTTGCGGATATTCATCCTGTAAGGGGAAAAACTATATCCGTGGTGAACAGCGGTGCAACCGCACCTCAATCCAGTATCCGACTCGCCCAATCTTTTCACCGCTGACATAATTATTACCATCCAAGAGTTACGGGTATCTCTAATATTCGGCAGCTTCTTTACCAACCCGGAGGAGGTTTTTCCCACCTAGACGTTATCCACCAAGCATAAAAACAACCCTTTTTACTCTATACTTGGTATAAGGCTCGACTGCACGCTACGTAACTCATTTGCCTATCATGCTTAGCGATAAGAAGGAGAACGGTTATGGGCGCCGATCGAAATCTAAAGGCTTTACGGTCTGCCAAAGTGCTCATTACGGGGCTGATTGTTGTCATTGTGGTGCTTGGTTTGGCCGTGGTCATGATCGTGATCGGCACATCCGCCCAGGATAATTTAAAAACGGGAGTGCGCACGGATGCATTGGCAAGCAGCACAGACGAATGTGTGGTATGTCACCGCGATGAAACACCAGGCATCGTGCGGCAATTTGGTGTCAGCACAATGGCCGCAGCCGATGTCGCCTGCCGGGATTGTCATGAAGTCGAAGAGGGATATCCCGGATCCGTAGAACATGAAGGTGCGTATGTGTTGGCGCAACCATCCACGACAATGTGCAAGCGCTGCCACGAGAAAGAAGTGGCTCAATACCTCGAAAGCCGGCATGCCCTTCCGGCTTATACGGCATATGCCGGATCGGGCGGCCTGACCGCCGCGCAGTTGGCGGAATACAAGGCCATCGTAGAAGGAAGCTTCTCCCCAGACAAGTCGCGGAATGCGTTGCATGCGCTGGAGGGGCAGGATGTGACGCGCTTTGCTTGCGAAGCGTGTCACGATGTTGGTAAACCCGCTTCTGATGGTTCAACGGGGCAATGCGAGAAATGTCATCTACGCCACGAATTCTCGTTGGAGCAGGCTCGAAAACCCGAAACGTGTAATTACTGTCACATAGGCCCGGACCATCCACAATGGGAAATCTACCATGAATCGCCCCATGGAATCGCTTACGCCACCACAGGGTACCGCTGGGATTGGGAGGCCGAAGCGGGCACCTTAACAGTCGACGATTTTCCCGCTGCAACATGTGCACTGTGCCATTTTGGCGGCTTTGGAGCGACAGAGACCACCCATGATGTCGGCGACCGACTCACATGGTACTTGTTCGCGCCGATCAGCGAGCGCAGGCCAATGTGGGAAGAGAATCAGAGGCAAATGCAGAGCATTTGTCAGCAGTGTCATAACGAGAACATGGTCGACGCATTTTATAAGAATGCAGATATGGCAACCGAAGCGGTAAATGTTTGGGTCAAAGAAAGCGATGAGATCATTGCCCCGCTCATGGAATATGATTTGCTCACAGCAGAACCCTTCGACGAGCCCATCGATTTTGTGTACTTTGAACTCTGGCATCACTGGGGCCGCACTGCGAAGTTTGGGGTATGGATGCAAGGTCCGGACTATTCGCAGTGGCACGGCGCTTATGAGGTATTAAGTGATCTTGCAGAATTGTTCGAGCTGGTACAGACGAAGCTGGAACAAGCAGGCATTGGGGAATAACGATGCATCACCTGGCAACTGTCTTTCCGCCTCTGAAACGTATCAATCGTTTACCTATCACACGCGATCAACTCATACTGCTAATGGTCGCCTTCAACGAGATATTCCTGGGGATCGATATTTACCTGGCGCACAGCATTAGCGGGACCATCGTGCCCTTCGAGTGGATCCCGATCGTCTTTGGTCCTATCGCCGGGCTTCTGTTACTCGTGATTGGCATTCTGGCGACTCGCCGACGAATGTTGGCCAATATTCTGGCAAGTGTGGTATTCCTCCTCAGTATTATCGTCGGCCTGCTTGGCGCGTATTTCCACATCCGCCGCGGTATTTTACCAACCGGCCCGCCCGGTCAATGGGTAACGGTCCGCATGTTGATATGGGCGCCGCCGGTGCTCGGGCCATTGACCTTCTCGCTGATTGGCGTCTTGGGGTTAAGTGCCGCCTGGTTGGAGGATCCACCAGAAAGCGGCAGTCTTACGTTGATGCGAGGTTTTCAATTGCGACTTCCATTCAGTAAGAGCCGTGCTATTTTCTTTCTTGTGGGGTTGGGGGTGCTGGCCAGTTTATTAAGTATGGTGTTCGATCATGCACGGACGGGATTTTCCAATCCCTGGCTTTGGGTGTCGGCAGGCGTTGCGATTTTCGGCACGGTTGTACCGATCATCTTGGGCATATTGGAAACGCCCAGACGTGTGGATTTTGCAATTTATGCGGGTGCCATGTCGTTATTACTGTTGCTTGGTGTTATTGGCATGTGGCTTCATGTGCACGAAAACCTTGTTGCCGAAGGGGTGATCGTCACGGAGCGTTTCATACGCGGAGCACCATTTCTGGCGCCCATGCTCTTTGCTGACATGGGAGTGTTTGGTCTAATCGCGCTCTTGGAGCCACAAGAATAAACAATGTTGGGAATGACTATATCCGTACAATAATCCAGTAAAAACCTGCCTCCATCTGATGTCTTCAACTCATTACCTTCTACAACGGTCATTATCATAACCATCTAGAAATTTCGAGCCTTCCAGACATTCCACATACTACATTATCAATCCCGATGAAGTTTCTCTCCCTTACGGATTTCAATTGGCCGAAAATAAATTGCCCGCATTCCCCGCCCCACAACGATTAGAGAAAACGCACCAGCGAGCGGGCCGGCCGCTGCTGCTTCCAATTCCCAAACCACCAAGCCGGCGGCAGCGGGATCACCAAGCCGAGCAGCCAAAACGGATAAACGCCGGTGACGCTGGCTCCGTTTGACGCTAACATCTTACCGATGGCGAGGTACAGGAAGAGATGTACGACGTACGAGAACAACGGCGCCAACCAACCCCGCATGCGCCGCTCAGCCTTCGAGACCAGCCACAACAGCACCAGGTTCAACCCCATGGTCAGGAGTGTGAAGGTCATGCCGGGCGGGTACTTGACCACGTCGAGATAAACGATCCAATCGTCCCCCGTGCGCGGGCGGATGTTTCCAAACCCATCGGCCTCCCGCAGGATCACGAAGGACAGCAGGAACACGATGCCCAGGATCAACCCGCGGCGCATCGCGGCGCTTCTATCCTTGCGCAGCCAGTGGCCGAAGAGCATGCCAAACGTCACCAGTTCCAACCAGGGCAGTACGGGAAAATTAACCCAGAAACCGTTCTGGCCGCCGCTGTAGCCGAATATCAAACTCAGGGGGTTATCGAAGTTGGTCCCCCACAGCGACGGGTCGGGATGGGTGAGTTCCATGCCGATGAAAAGCATCAGGCTTAGCAGCGCAAGGTGGCCCGGTTTCAAGCGTAAAAACAGGCTGCCCAAAATCATCGTTCCGCCCAGCGCCACGAGCACGCCGACGTAGATCTCCGGAAATGGAAGCGGTGCCATTTCCCAGATGCGGTTGACGACGAGGAACTGCAGCCCGATCACCACGGTGCCCCGAATTCAGAAATGGCGCATTATCTGCCAGCGACTCCAGCCTTTCTCCGGCCGGGATTCGACGAACAGAAGCATCCCCACGCCCATTAACACGCCCATTAAAAAGAAGAAGCCCGGCGCGCAGAGTTGTGTGGCGAAACGATTGATGAACGCCAGCGGATCGCCGTAGACCGGAAAATATCCTCCCCAATACTCGCAGGAACTGTGCCGCAAGGCGACAATGTAGTTGGCGTGATCGAGCGCCATCAAAACGATCATCAAGCCCCGTAGCACGTCGACCGTAAGCAAGCGTCTGCCGCAGCTGCCCTCCCCCTTGGAGAAATTTTGAGACGCTCCTCAGTCACTCCCACTGTTCCTGAAACCCGCTCCGCGTAATACACATGAACCAGCTCTTACACACGATAGAGACGAGCATTACACGATCTTAGGGTCCGATGAAAGTTCACCAGACCCCAAGTATGACTCAAATCGATTGCCGAACGTTACTTCGAGTTAGACCTTCAGCTTACCTCGGTCTCATCCGTCGCAGGCGCTTCTTCCGTCCGCTTCCTGCCGAAAATCCCCAGCGCGTTCAGCAGCACCACAGCGCCGATGACGATAATGATCAGCGGCCATCCGACGGCAAACAGGTCCTCTACGGCCTTACTCACTTCCGTCAACCCGATAATCAACAATATCCCGCCGGGGATCAATGGCCACCAGGAAGCTTTCCTTTGCAGGACCAGATCGATGATGTAGATCGCACAAAAACCCACACCCAGCCCAATCTCCTCCATGCCCCCGGAGATATTGAAGGCGGTCGCTACGACCCGCCCCAATCCCAGGCCAATTAAGATGCAGCTCGGTATCAGCAGCGCGTAGGCTCGTTTCTGTAAGTACCAGGCGAAAAAGGCGCCGCCGATCAACAATAATATTACAGCATCGCTTTCGTCCGTGAGCAGCTTTGCTGCCATAAGCACGATCCCCAGGACGACGAGAATTGCCCCCAAAATGATGTTATTCCGCCGCTTGCTGTCCATTGTGTCCTCCTCTTCTGATAAGCCGATGTAGAACACGAGTCCGATGGTTTCTATCTCCTCGAGTAAAGCATTAACCCATTCGATTATCCGTCTCAACTTATCTGTGCGCTTGCCAGCAGCTCAGCGATGTTTTCCGCCACCGAGCCGTGATCGTTGTAGACGCTCGAACCCGCCACCAATACATGTGCGCCGGCGGCGACGATCTGCGGGACCGTCGTCGTGTCGACGCCGCCATCCACCCCGATGGGAATCTCCAGACCCTCCTCTTCGAGCATCTGACGGATCTCGCGTATCTTATCCAATTGATCGTATAAAAATTCCTGCCCCCCAAATCCCGGGTGAACGGTCATCACCTGGATGAGATCGACAAGGTCGAACGCATCCCGAATCGCTGCAGCCGGCGTCTCCGGGTTGAGCGTCACGCCTGCATGGACGCCCAGTTCGAGGATCGATTTCAATGTGCCGCGCAGGTCGTCGCAGGTTTCTTGATGCACGATCAAGCGATCGGCGCCGGCCTCGGCGAAAGTCGCCAGAAATCTTTCGGGTTCGACGATCATGAGATGTACTTCCAAAGTCAGCGAAAGCAACGGCCGCAAAGCGGCCACGACGCCGGGTCCGAAGGTGATATTGGGGACGAACTGCCCGTCCATCACGTCGATCTGGATCTCCCCGACGCCCGCCGCTTCAGCCTCGCCTGCTTGTTCCCCCAATCGAGCGAAATCCGCCGAGAGAATGGAAGGGACGATCCGCACCATCAATGGACTCCTATCATCGTCGAAAGGAGGACGCCTCGATATGCCGGATTCCATCCACTCCGGCGACGATCACGTCGCTCGCCAGCCCGAGAAACAGGCCATCTTCTACGATTCCGGCGCGCTGTTTAATGCGCCGGTCGAGCAAATCAAGATTGTGAATGGGGCCAAACCGGCAGTCCAGGATGTAATTCCCCTCGTCGGTTAGATACGTTTCACCGTCGTCCGTACGGCGAAGCTCGACCTCTGCACCCAGCGTCTCCAGATACGTCACGTGAGTCTCCCAGCCGAAGGGGATGACTTCGATCGGAAGCCCTCTGAGAGTCCCGAGCATCGGGGACAATTTACGCTCGTCGATGACGATGATCTCACGTCGGCTGACCTGAGCGGTGATCTTTTCCCGGAGCAAGGCGCCGCCGCCGCCCTTGATCAGATTGAGCTGCGGGTCCACCTCGTCGGCGCCGTCGATCGTCAAATCGATCGTGGGATATTCCTCCAGTGTCGTCAGCGGGATTCCCAGCTGTTCGGCCGCCTGCTCGACGGATCGCGAGCAGGGAATGCCGACGATGTCCGTCAATTTCCCGGCTTGCATTCGAGTGGCGATGGCCTCGATGGCAAGCAGTGCCGTACTGCCCGAGCCCAATCCCAACACCATTCCGGATTCCACAAATTCCACACCTCGTTCTGCGGCCATCTTTTTATATTGCTCGAAATCTGTGCCCACTTTGTCCATTCCTGTCAGCCGGAGATATAAAAGCCTTTCTTTAAATATAACTGATCGGACAGAGTTCTATCCTATCAGAATTAACCGTACTTGTGGTGGAAAGATGTGGGGATTCTCCGAACTTATCGGGCGCAGGACAGTCACAGTCTTTCTTCCGTCTGACGGTTTTCAATTGGCCCTGCTCGCCGGCACATACGCAGCCAGTATCTAGAAAAGGCGTGCTCGTTACTCCTCGATCGATTGCATTGAAAGATGGAGTCTTTCAGGTTCCCCTTATTACCCCAAGAAACCCATCTCATCATACATCGAAATGATGAACGACACAGCGTATACGCTCCAATACCGAGAGTCTCTTTTAAGAACATGAAGTGGAATCCTAATATTGGAAGAAGTATTCCGGTGACAAGTAGACCACGAGAATATGAATACTCCAAATGAGTTAATAAAAACAAGCTTGAAAACGGTATCCTGCCAATGGCTTACGTCCGACCCTCGGATGAACGGAAAGCAAAACGTGAGGGTAAACCTCGGCAGACCGCTTATTCTTCTTCTGCGTAGAACGCCAACCCGATTACACCCGGTCCCGCATGTACCCCCATGACGGGCGTAAATGCACAGGTGAAAACTTCGATACAGTTGAAACGTTCTTCGACGCGTTTCCGCAAGTCAGCGGCGCTTTCCGGCGCGTCGGCGTGCAGCACTGCAACGTGTACTGGGCGGGAGGCGACGTGTTTCTCCATTTCGTCCAGCATGATCTTAATCGCACGGTTTGTCGTGCGGGGTTTCGCCAACACGTCGACAACCCCGTTATTAATAAAGAGTATGGGCTTGATCTGCAAGGCAACCCCAAGCAGCGCAGCCGCTTTGCCGATACGACCACCACGCTGAAGGTATTTGAGGGTGTTTAACATGGCAAACACGTACACGCGCTTGCGGATGTCTTGCGCCACGTGTTGAATGGAATCTACCCCGAGCCCCTTGCTGGCCGCGCGGGCCGCCGCGAGCGCCACAAAACCCGCTCCCATCGCAGCCGTGCCCGCGTCGACTACGTAGACCGGAATCTGATCTTCAACCATGTCTGCTGCCAGGCGCGCCGCAGAGATCACCCCGCTCAATCGATCGGGCAAGTGAATCGAAACGATCGCGTCCACACCTTCACCAAGCTGTAGATAGGTCTGCAGGAAATCGCCCACGGAGGGTGCGGCGGTTGTAGGCGTACTCTTGCTGTTGCGCAAGCGTTGATACACTTCGTCAGGGTCGATGTCGATACCGTCACGAAACACATGCTCATCCCAGAGCAGGCTCACAGGTACGACCGTGATGCCATATTCATCCACGACTTCAGACGGAAGGTTGGAGGCCGAATCGGTCACGATGGCGATCTTGCCCACGCGCGTGCGGTCGTTCTTGTCGTCAGATGACGTTCTTTTCCTTTCGACGGCGACATTGCTCGACGGGGAAATTGCCAACTCGAGCAGCGGTTCCGCTGTCGAAATGGTCTGCAGCGATTGTTGACCCACAACAGCCAGTCCCTGTTTGAACCCTCTCCGACTCAAGACCGCCGTAATCACCAGGAACAGTCCCAGAAACGTGAACATACGCTGGATCCCAAACAGATCCGCCAGTCCACCCAAAATCGGTAGAGGCGCCATGGACAACGCATTGCTCAAGAAAAGTTGCGTCGAGGTGACTCGTCCTCGCATGGAATCCGGAGTCCGCTCTTGAACGAGGGTGCGCGCCGGGATGACAACCATGGCCGCCCCGGTTCCCGAACCCACCGCGATCAGCAGGAAAAGAAATACCGAAAAACCCGAAAGCACTCGTATGAGGGGAATACATGCGAGGCCCGCGCCCAAAGCGAAAAGTCCCATCCCGAGCCAGGCTTCCTCCTCAATTCTGCTGCCGAAACGTCCCAGCAATACGACGCCCAAACCAAATCCGAGGCCACCCGGTACGGCAAGGATGGGCATCTGTTCGATGGGAAAATCCCAGGCGCGGGACACCAACCCGGGCAGCAGCGTCATAATAACGAGGATGACGCCCGACATCAAGACCAAGTATGCGATCGAGCTGCATACGACAGGCTTGCTTACAATGAAACGCCATCCGGCCCGTAATTCGTCCCACGCCACCCCTTGCCGGGAATCTGCCGCACCATCGAGCAATATGCCGATCCGGCCGGGCAAGCGCGAGTACGCCCAGGCAGCCAGGGTATAGAGCAGTAATCCCGCCATCCCCACCGTCGGTGCTCCTCCCGCGTGGAGCAACACCGGCGCCAGGATGACGGTTCCTGCACCCTGCGCGCAGATCAGCGCCACCTGTACGATCGAATTCGCCGCAAGCAGTTGGTCATCTCCAACCGTACGGGGAAGCACTGCATCCCTGGCTGATGCCGTGAGTTGTATAAGTGCTGAAAGTAAAAAATTGCAAATGAAGATCGTGAGCAGAAGCAAGGGATCCCACTGCAACCAACGCGTGCCTGCTGCAAATGCGAGGGTGGTCAACAGGCTGAGCGCATTACTAACCTGAAGCACCCGCCGCCGATCATATCGATCGACCCAAACGCCGGCGAGCATCCCAAATATGAAACCCGGCAGCGATATCGAGAACATCATCACACCCATGAGCGTGCTCGAGTGCGTGATTTCCTCGATCAGGACGACGGATGAAAAAAAGATGGCGTAGGTTGCCGCGATGGAGGCGAACTGCGCTGCGCTCAATCGGAATAAGTGCACGTTCTTGAGTACGGACAGGTTCGATTCGGTGGTCGTTGCGTTGGACCCGCTAAACATATCGCCTTCCCCGGTATCGACGCGGGACGAAACCATGAAGCCGGATTAAAACCGAGAGCTTTTCGGCCATTACCAGTATGGCACCCTCTAGACACATTGCCTGATAACCTTCTGACACCTCTGGGACGCCCGAAGGTTCTCTTCGCGTTTTAGGAAACAGAATAGAGATGGAGTTGTGGACGATGCGTTGATTCTGACCGTGACGCGCTGCTCTTTCGTTATTTAAATGGTAGCATATCTATGGGCTGAATTTCCCGAATTGGGTGTTGAGTTTTTTTGACACGAAGAATTTTTTGTGCGACCACCGATCACTCGCTGCTGCAGACGACAGGAGGCCAGATAAATTGACGGAGACGCTGCAAGACACGATCTTCCGCCCCGAATCACAATTGGTAATCGGGGTAGATCAAATCTTACGCGGCCAGGGCGCCGATCCCGATCTAACCCGACATCGAAGCCCTCAACTGGTGCGGATTGCGCAGCGCGCCATCGAGATCGGCCAACCCCTCATTGCACCCGTCGCGGCTTGCCGCCGGCTGGAGACTCTCGAATTGCTGCACGAACGTTTACGACTGGTGGATGGGCATGCGCTGCACGGCGCCTTGATCGGCCAGCATTTGAAAGCCGCAGAGGCCGTAACGGCTGTAGTCTGCACCATCGGCGGCAGGTTGGAGAAAACGATATCGACGGTGTTGGACGATAACCCGCCACTCGGCCTGGCGCTCGACGGTTTCGGCACAGCGGCGGTCGAAGCGCTCGCTCAAGAGATTTGTGGATATTTAGAGCGAGAGGCAGCAAAGCGAGGACGTCAGGTGTCGATCCCACTCAGCCCGGGGATGATCGGCTGGCCGGTCGATCAAGGCCAGGCTCAGATCTTCGACATCGTACACACCGCTGCAATCAACGTGGCACTGACCGCAGCCTGCGTGATGTCGCCAAGGAAATCAATTTCCTTCGTGCTCGGTGAGGGAGCGGGACTGCGCTCGAGCGGAAAATCTTGTGATTACTGCACGATGCACGAAATCTGTCGATATCAGGATCACTACGAACAGCAAGCCATCGAGACGTGATCGAAAAGCCAAGCATGATCCCGCACTCGCCCGCCGACCGGTAGTAGATGAACGATATTGAAAAGACGAGCCGCTCCACCTCCGACTGCGAATTCTCTTCAATAATTACGGAATACCCGCCTCGCTCCCTCGCAAAAAAAGATGACCAGACTCATCAGGTCGCTGGACCCGAGGCGTCAGCTTACTGGTAGGCAAATCTATGCGAAATAGACGATGATACGCTCGAATTGACGAAAACCAGCGCAACCGAAATTTATTGGCTAAAGGAAAACAAACGGACATCATTCACACAATACTCATGTAAACCGGAAGTGCTTGCCCCAGTATCGGAAAGCAATTCCAAAGTATCAACTCAAACAAAGATTTCGAATGAAAGAGGTGCTAACGATGCACGTCGTTGAAATTCAACATGTCGCAAAATCATTTGGGCCCGTGAAGGCGGTTGCCGACGTTTCTTTTGAGGTCGATCGCGGCGAAATTTTCGGCTTACTTGGACCCAATGGGGCCGGAAAGACAACCACGATACGTCTAATGCTGGACATCTTCAAGCCGGATCGGGGCACCGTATCGATCCTGAACGGCCCGATGAACGACGCGAAAAACGATCTCATTGGCTACATGCCGGAGGAACGAGGGCTTTATCAGGATACGCCCCTCGATCGCTGTTTGATCTATTTAAGTACACTCAAGGGACTTTCGACTGCCGAAGCTCAAAGCCGACTCGAACCGTACCTTGAACGCTTCGATCTCGCAAAACACAGACACAAGAAGGTGAAAGAGCTCAGCAAGGGCATGCAGCAGAAAGCGCAAATCATCAACACCATTTTGCACAAGCCGGAACTGGTGATCATCGATGAGCCTTTCACCGCGCTCGACCCACTGAACACACAATTGGTCAAGGACGTTATGCGTGAACTGCGCGATCAAGGGGCCGCGATCCTCATGTCGACCCACCAAATGCACCAGGTGGAAGAACTCTGCGACCGTATCGTCCTCATCGACGAGGGGCGTGATGTCTTGTATGGACCGTTGGACGACATCCGCCGCCGATTTTCCGGACATGCAGTTCTGGTACGCGCTGCCGGTGAGTTGCCGCACATCGAAGGAGTCGAAGACTCGGCAAGGCACAACAACGCCCTGAGATTGACCTTGGCATCCGGCGTCTCTCCACAGCAAGTGCTGCAAGACCTGATGGCAAAAGACGTGACCATCGAGAAATTCGAGATCGCCGTCCCGACCCTGGATGAGATCTTCATCCGCGTGGTGAAGGAAGGAGATCAATAATGTCGAAGCTCTGGCTGATCGCAAAAGACGAATTCAGGCGCAACGTATACAAGAAGAGCTTCATCCTGGCGCTCCTCAGCGTTCCGCTCATGCTGGCGTTCAACGTCGGCATTGGACTGATCGTTGAAAATCTCGAGAAGAATCCCACACCGATCGGTTACGTCGACCATTCAGGGCTGCTGGATCACCCCATTCAAGCTTACGACGAAAATTCCTCCGCTGCCATCCCCATCATCGCTTACGATTCTGAAGACGTGGCACGCGAGGCTCTGCTGACGAAGGAAATCCAAGCCTTATATGTGCTTTCGGCGGACTACCGCACGACCTCGAACGTCGCGTTGTATTACGTGGAAGAACCTGCAGGCAACGCCACCAGTCAATGGTACGACTTCCTGCAGGCCAATCTGCTCGCCAATTACCCGCCTAAAATCGCAAAACGATTGATAGAAGGCACCCGCATGACCATTCGTTCGCCGGGCGGGATTATCGAAATGCCCGCCGGAGGCCCGACTCTGAGTTCAATGCTGCCCTTGATTACAAGTGTGGCTTTTGTGTTCCTGCTTCTCTTCAGCTCGGGATACTTGATGAGCGGGGTGATCACAGAGAAAGAGAATCGCACGATCGAGGTGATTGTGACATCGGTCTCCACGAACGATCTGGTAGTCGGCAAGGTGCTGGGAATCGTCGCCATTAGCCTCACCCAGTTGATCACCTGGATTCTCATCGCCGTACTCACCATCGCTATCGGGGGGAACCTGTTGGGGTTGACGTGGTTGCAGGACCTGTCAATCAACTGGACCGCCATTGCGAAAGTGATCGTGATCGCGCTGCCGTCCTACGTTTTCGCGGCCGGGTTGATGTTCACTGTCGGATCGACCCTGACAGAAGCCCCGGAAGGCCAGGCGGTTGGATCGTTGTTCTTTATGCTTCACATTCTGCCCGTATACATGATCGTGACCCTCGTCGAAAACCCGCTGGGGATTCAAACTGCATTGCTCGGTACGCTTCCCTTCACGGCGCTGCTCACCACAGGCTTGCGCAGCATTTTCACCGACATTCCCCTTTGGCAAATCACACTCAGCGTCGCGGTGCAAACGCTGTGCGCCGCCGGCGCCTTGTGGTTGGCCGGCCGCGCCTTCCGGTTGGGAATGCTGCGCTACGGCCAGCGATTGCGCATCCGTGAACTCTTCCGACGACAACCCGCTCTGGAAGAAAGGAGGACGTCATGAAAATCAAAATCGGGCTCGTAATCCGCCACGAGCTGACCTCAACCCTGCAGAGAAAATCCTTCCTGTTCATGGCGTTCGGAGTACCCATCCTGGCCATCCTGATCTTCACCGTAGTCAACTTGATCAGGAAGGATACTTCAGCGGTCGAAAACGAAACCGCACCGGACATGAGCGAGTTGGAGGTTGAGGGGTACGTGGACCAGGCAGGATTGATCAAGACAATTCCCCAGGATCTTCCTGCCGGAGTTCTGGTGCCCTTCTCAACGGAAGCTGAGGCAAAACTTGCCCTCGACGATGAAGAGATCAGCGCCTACTACATCATCCCTCAGAACTATATCGAAAGCGGCGAATTGATCTACGTGCATCCTGACCCGTCGCCAAGCATGTCGGACAGTCAGGAATGGACCATGAAGCTCACGCTGACGTTGAATCTGCTAAACGGAGATCAAACCCTGGCCGCCAAGGTCTGGAATCCGATGAACCTGCACGCCACCAACCTGAATCCTGAGGCGCAATCGCGTACCTATGGGGAAGAAGATTGTTCCACACCGGGCGGTTCCTGCTCGAACGTATTGGTCGAAATGCTGCCCATGATTATGGTGATTCTCTTTTTCGTGCTCATCAACGTCAGTTCGGGCTTGCTCATCGGCAGCATAGCCACCGAAAAGAAGAACCGGGTCATAGAAATTTTGATGGCCTCCATAAGCCCCGGGGAACTCCTTGCAGGCAAGATCGTCGGACTGGGAATCGCCGGGATACTGCAATCCGCCGCCTGGATCGGTACGATTTATGCCTTGCTGAAATTCGGCGGCAGCACCCTGGGCTTGCCCCAGGAACTCAACATCCCGACCTCGATCATCACTTGGGGCATCGTCTACTTTCTGCTCGGATTCGGCATCTACGCCAGCTTGATGGCCGGCGCAGGCGCATTGGTCCCGGATCAGAAAGCCGCTGCGTCGGCGGTCTGGCTGATCATCATGCCGCTGATGCTTGGCTACATAATCGCCGTTACCCCGATCGGACAAAGCGACCCACACGGCTTACTCACTACAGTGGTGAGTCTGTTCCCCCTGACCGCTCCCGTGGCGATGATCATGCGCCTGACGATTGGGGGGGTTCCGTTCTGGCAATTGCCCCTCGGCGCCCTGTTGATGGCTCTGACCGTGGTGTTCGTCGTGCGCGGAGCGGCACGGATGTTTCAGGCGCAGAATCTGCTCTCAGGACAGCCCTTCTCGGCCAGCCGTTACCTCGCCGCCTTGTTCGGCCGCTAATTAGCGTCAGGAAGCTCCACGGCCGACCGTGGAGCTGCCTGACGAAATCAATCTATGCCGGTTTCGAACGGCAGGCGGGAAATTCGACCACAGCCATGAAAGTCTGTAAAATTAACGTAGCTACAAAGGTGGTCGACACGGAGGTCGGAAATGAAAAAACTCTTGCCCATGTTATTGGTAATCGGCGTACTGACCATCACGGCGTGTAAACCAAAGGTAACGGCGACTGAGAAACCGCCCACGCCACAGCAAGTCGAGCAATCACCTCCTCTGTTGACGTCCCAATCAACATTTTTCGACAGCGACCTCGACGATCTGAGTCTCTTCGCTGCCGGCCTGATCGAGTCCGAACGGGCCGCGTTGGAGCAGTTAGCGGACCGCAGCACATACCGCATCGATGTAGATCTCAACCAGGATTTACTCCACGTCGATGGCCGGCAGGAAGTGGATTACACCAATCGTGAAGCCGAACCCCTCGACGAGATCTACTTTCGCCTCTATCCCAACATCTCGGGCGGCACGGCATCCGTCTCAGACGTGCTGGCAGCCGGAATCCCTGCCAACCCGGTCTACGAACAAGAGCGCAGTGCGCTGCGCCTGCCTTTGCCAACGCCCTTGCAGCCTGGCGATGAGATACACATCGAGATGCAATTTTCCGTCGAACTTCCCACAGAGATGTCGGGAAACTACGGATTGTTTGGTTCCTTCGACGGTGTCGTGGCGATGCAGGAACTCTACCCCGTCATTCCGGTCTACGACGACGAAGGGTGGAACATCGAGATACCGCCTCCCTTCGGTGATCTGACCTACCTCGATGCTGGTTTCTACCTCGTGCGCGTGACGGCGCCGGAGAACCTTACCCTCATCGCTTCCGGGATCGAAGTAGAGCGCAGCGTAGAGAACGACCTGCAGATGGTGACTTTCGCCGCTGGACCCACGCGAGACTTTTACCTCGCCGCCGTCGAGGATTACGAAGTCACGAGCACCTCACTCGGAGAGACGACGATCTACAGCTATGCGCCTGCGGATAAAATCCCTTTTGCCAACACCAGCTTAGAGATTGCCGCCGCTGCGCTGCGTGGTTACAGCAATCGGTTCGGCGCTTATCCGTATACCGAACTGGAAATCGTCGCCACACCGATGCTGGCCCTGGGCATGGAATATCCCAATACCGTTGCCATTTCGATTGATCTATACGATGCGGACGCGGAGATCGCGGGACTGCCTACAGGGATCATTCTCGAATCTTCGCTTGCGCACGAAGTCGCACATCAGTGGTTCTACGGCGTCGTCGGCAACGACCAGGTCGATGAGCCCTGGGTGGACGAAGCCCTCACTCAATACGCCACTTGGACCTACTATCTCGATCGCTACGGGGAGAGCAGCGCTGACGGCTTTCGAGACTCTTTGGTGGGGCGCTGGGAGCGCGTCGCTAAGGCGGATATTCCCATCGGGCTGCCGACCGGCGAGTACGAATCTCTAGAGTATGGCGCCATCGTTTACGGACGCGGGCCGCTCTTCCTCGAGGCTTTAGCTCGGGAGATAGGTCAGAAAACTTTCGACGCCTTCATGCGCGCCTATTTCCAAAACAACAAGTGGGGCATCGGTACGGCCGCCAATTTCCAAGAGCTGGCGGAGGAGTCTTGCGGCTGTGATTTAACCGAGCTGTTCGAAGCTTGGGTATACCCACACTAGTGTTTTCGAGGATTCCCTAGTCTAACCGCTCTGTTCGAAGGTCTGCAGCAAACCAAACAGGTTGCCCTCCGGATCGGCGCAGTAGGCATGCATGCCGACGCCTGCAACCTCATTCGGCCCGTTTACAGTTTTTCCCCCGGCGTCGGCCACGCGCTTCAATGCCGCGTCGAGCGATTCGACCTCGATGGTGTTGATCACCGCCTGTTGAAAGTGGCGTTCCATGATGCCGCCGTTTATGCCCGCATCTTCTGCTGCTCCGGTCGTGACCAACAAGTAGGGCGTTTCTCCTTCATTCCAGGCTGTAATTTCCCAATGAAGCACGCGCTTATAAAAATCGGCCACTTTCTCGGGGCTATCGGCTAAAATCTCGAAGTGTGTAGGGCGATTCATGACATCCTCCCGTCATATGTGTATATAAATTATGCCATAATTGGTCTATATCGTAATGTTATTGGGTAAATACAGGATATTTCCCACGAGCAGCATATAGAAATGAGGCCACCTATCGACGTACGGAAGTTTCAAGGTATGGCTTTAGTGACAGATGGATGTGAACGTGCAGCGTGTGCGGATCACCGATTCAACATTCAAAAGTAAAGCGGAGGACAAATCACCTTCGTACTGACGCGGGCGTCTCCATGTTGGATCCTCTTTTTTCGCAGAATTAATTACCGAAGGCTTCCTGCAGCAGTTCTTCGACGCGATCTGCGCGCGGCGACAGGCTGCCATCTGTATTGGGAATCACGAAGGTGTCGTCCACACCATAGAAAACGACTTGTTCGGTGCTAACCGCCTCGGCCAGGCAAATCAAGTTCGCACCCAACTCGGGACTCAAGTCGGTGGTCACAGCCTGGCGAAACGATTGGTTCAAGTCCGGCGCTTTGAGTAGATTTTCGGGTTTGCGTGCTTCGTCACGCAGGCCTTTCAACACCTGCGTTTGCCGTTTGAGTCCGTCCCAGCGGGTAAGAGGTGAAGTGGCGGCGGAAAAGGCAAGCGCCTCTTCGCCGTCCATGTGCACCACGCCAGGTTCGTATTGCCTCAATCCATCGGCTGTGGCGTCATACGCCTCTAGAACTTCCACGTCCACACCACCAACCGCATCGATCAAGTCTGCCAAGCTGGTCAGGTCGAGTGTGACGTAGTGATCCGGGAGCATGCCAAAAGTGTCGTAGAGCGCCTGCGCCACCAGATTCGTGGCCCCCGTCACATTGTTGGCTTGCATTTCCATGCCCACGCGATAGACCTCGTCGAGGCGAATTTCGTCGAAACCGACGTCCGCCAAAGCATGAACGGTGAGATTGAGTGCCGTGGGGAAATAGATCGAGGTGACGGTTTGGTTCGGAAAATCTACTTCGACAAGCCGCAGCGCCAGCAGACGGTTAGATGTCCTGTTTTGTGATCGATCCGTAAGTAAAAAGAGCACCCGCATGGTTTGTGAATGCCCGCAGAACGTTTCTCCGGATGTGTCCACGTTTAGCCCTGCATCGAGGGGGGATTGCCAGAATTTCTTAACCAGGTAATAGGCACCCAGCACGACGAGTATGATCAGGAGCAGAAGAATGATTACCCTCGGTCTTGATCGTTTCTTCTCCATCGGATGCCTCCAATAAAGCGCGCGGAAAGACAGTGACTAAAAGCAGGTACGTAATGCGAACGGCCTTTCGGCTGGCGAGCTATTTATTAGCCTCGCGCACAATCGCCAAAAACGCCAGCCTACCGAAGGGCTATTGCGGCTCGGTTGCGAAACCACCGAAGCATAGCTGCGCATCCTCGTACGTCGACGTTGGGGAGGGCGGGAAGAAAAGCGAAAGCATCTTCCGTTGGAGAAGGCGTCACTGCGGGCTCGATGGTCTCAATCCCTACAGTCACTTCTGGCGTTGGTGTGCTGCTTTCCGTTGGTGTTGGTTCGAGAGGCATGAACGGGGTAGGTGTGGAGGGCATAAACGGCGTAGGCGTGATCGTCGGTGTAATAAGAGGTGGCGAAATCAACGCGGGGCCGATGGCTTCGCCGCCAACGGCCGCATATCCGATCAAGAAAGGAAAGATAATGAACAGCGAAACGTTGGTCAAGCCATGCGCCAGGGTCACGCCAAAAATCGAATGCGTGTGTCTTACGTAGTAGCCGAAATACAACGCCACGAGGAAGACGAAGATCAGGTCGGCGAGCGATCGATAGCCCAGGTGCAGCACGGCGAAAACGCCCGCCACGTATACAACTCCCGTCCCCCCGAAAACCCTTTCAACGGCGTGCTGCATCAAGCCGCGGAAGATCACTTCCTCGGCCAGTCCGATAAAGATTACCAGGATGAGCAGCGCTTCGAGCACGGCCAGAATCGTCGTTTCCGAGATTAGCGGCTGGGGTTTCAGTATGAGGTATTCCACGTAACCCAGGCCTAATCCAGTCAAACCCACCAACCATTGATCCAAAGACCATTTTGCCCGCAAACTAAATTGTTCACGCGGCAGGCGAAAATAGCGAAACACTGCAACCGCCGACAGGAATATTGGTACCCCCGTAAGGAAATACCAATATATGAGTCTGTAATTCGATAATGGCATTGCAAGAGAAATCACACGTATAAGAGGGGCAAACGCCAGGGTCAACCATGCACGCGCAAGCGGTCTGCTCTTTTCACGCAAGCTTTTCGTAATGAGCGTTGATAGGAGAACAGCATGGCACCATACACCGATATCGGCCGAGCCAAAGACTGTTAAAACTTCCGCCAGAGTTACCCATAAAAAGAATATATACAAGACGCTTCGAGCTGACAGGAATAGCGTCCTTCTATCTACTTGCTCCGTGTCCAATTCATCCTGCCTTTACTCAATGTAGATTTCATTAATCCAATTACGAAGAACCCGGATAACCAGCGATATTGCACGATAAATCTGCAACCGTTCAATACTCACATCGTTATATGACTTCATCTATTTTCAACAGGAAAACCATGTAATTCCCCAACGGGAATAAACGCGTGACCATTCCTTCGAAGAAGTCTGGAAGAAGGTAAATTACTGATGTCCTGGCTTTTATGATGGAGAACCCGATGGATTGAAGCAACTTTGTGAAATCTCGAAACGTAAAACACGAAATATGTCTCGCGAACCGGGTTACTTGAGGCGACTCTTTCCCCTTTTCAATCTCATACCTATACATGCCGACCTTCAAAGTGGTAGGTGTCAGCCCCAGCAATAATTCAAGGCGGTATTGAATCGAGGACAAGTTGCAAGTTCCAATGAGCACATGGCCCGATGTGTCTACAACTCGTTTAATTTCAGTTAGATGGCTTACAGGATCGTAAAGATGCTCGATAACTTGATTTGACAACACCACATCGAACATACCATCTTGATAAGGCAGCGGATTGTCTAAATTGTGGACCTTACCCTTTATGTCGATTCCTGAGGTCTCCTGCAGACTCATCCATTCGACAGAGAAATCAACAGCATCGATAACATGAAGCTGTTCACAATCGATTTTTGTCCCAAGCTCTAATGAAAACGCCGCTTCTCCTGCTCCAATGTCCAATAAACATTTGCCGGTAATTGGAGCCGCCCACGAGAGAATCCTGTTTTTTACGAGCGCATCCCCTCTTACGACCAGATTCCGCCTCCAACTGTGCTCCGGAAATCTACCGGAAATATCGTGCGGTTCATCCATTACGGCGTTCCTTCTCCCATAAGAAGATCCTCTTACGAGTCGACAAACTTACGCATGGTAGGCAAATATAGCGCACAGTTGCAAACACCGCCAGAAAACATGGTGCGCCCCGTGAGCAGATTTCGGCGGATCAAGTGAAAATCAGAACGCGGCCCCCACAGGCTGATCGCGCGAATCGGTGGCGCATAAGCCGGGCATAACCACACCCGCGCGATCAGCCGGCGTTAATCAAACAAGCCTAATGTATAAAGTGTCGACAAAAAGATGGAATGACACCAAGTCCCTATGCCGAGAAGACTGAAGACGATTATCGCCTCAGCGGTTGCAGTCCAGATAAAGCACAGGAACTCGCTAATCCGGATTGAAATAGAGGGTTTGGAATTTTCTGCGGCTTATGCAATCAATATAATGCTGTGCTGGGCATAGCCGGGCATGTGTTAGATGTATTCACTCAGCGCACACACGCTGAGAGTTAAGGATCACCTTCGTCTCGGACTGTCACCCACATATGAAGGGTTCGATATGGCGTTTTTTCACTTCCTTTGTACAAGAAAATACTCACTTCTTGATTCTCGCCCGAATTGTCTATATGAAGGGCGTACGTAGATGTCCATGATTCCGAATTTTCCAGATAAAAATCGTCAATTTGCTCGACAGAGTCGTTATTCAAGATCTCGACAGTAAACGGCATCGCAGCGTGTTCGTGATTGACGACTCCGATCATAAAAGATACCGGTTCTCCAACGCCGACCTCTATCGGGCCCTCCAGTCTTGAACCATCCGCGCTTTGAAGAAAGAGCTGTGTGATGTTCTCTTCAGGTTCGCCGATCACTGCATGATAGGTGTTTATTCCGAAAGCAAGCATTAAAATTGCCACCGCGATACCAAACAAAAGCCCACCCATGCGGACAGACTTATTCTCCCTGGCGCTTTGGACTGCTTCTCTATCGTCTGCGGTGTTACGCAATCGATAATAACCCACAACAGCGAGTAAAATCGTTATAAGGCCGATCGATATGACCATTGAGGAGAGCTCGATGCCCCACGGCGTGAAATTCAATAATGCGGCAACACCTGCGGTGATTGAGATGCTTGTACCAACGGCAAGCGCGAGTCGCTCGATTCCGTTAAGATCTGCTTGACGCGGAAATAATGCGCTCACAAGAGCGAGACCAGGCAAAACCAAGAGAAATATTAGACCAACGATTAATCGCAAGACAAAACCGAACACATTCACTCCTATACTGCTGGCAGCCATGCGAGAATTACGTCCAGATCTGTATAAAGTACGTGCCAGTCGCCTCCATCTGAAAAACCCGGATTACTTATCGCCTCTGTAATATCAAATACCTGCCATCATCGTAAATCAAATTTAATCTGGTATTGCCATAGATTTCATCGAGATAGGATGAAAATGGTTCAAAGAGATTCCAACCCCCAGACACAACTGGTTGGTCAATGAGGCCCTGATCGATGACAACATAGCTCCATCCAATCTCATTTTGTCCGGATTGCGCCGGGTCATCTCCAACGATATAGCCATAATCGTCCGGCGTGTATTGCTGCATTTTAAGCCATATTCCCTGATCTACCTGCTCGAGAAGGTATTTTTGCGACGTATTGAGATCGGTCAGCACGCTGGTATCTTCGCCCTGCTCGAATAACCATTGGGCGCTGTGTTTCACATCAAAGGTTGGCAATTCCTGATAATGAAGGAAGTAGCCACCGATCGACAGGAGTGCTAATGGCAACAGAAAAACGAATTGGATTTTGGGGGACAGCTTCATACGCCTGATACATAAAATTCCTGTGATGGGCAAAATGATTAAAGCGGGTCGAAAACTCACATGGCCGCGCAATAAATATCCGCCGGTATGTAAGGCTATCGCCAATAAACCTCCCCAAATTAAAAGGTCCGCGGTGTTACCGCTGCCGGGTAATAAAGTGTGCTGTCTGGTTACAACGCCTTTAACATAAACACCAAGATAGAGGAGGTGGGGAATGACAAGGATGATGTAGCGGAAGAGAAGAAACCACCCAAGCAATGGATTGGTCGTGGTCGCGCCCACGTATGCATAGGGCCCGGTTTCCTCTGTTTTTGCGAATATCTTCAGAATCTGCCAGCGGAACAATGCCCACCCATCCTCCGGTCCCCCGTAGACGGCATCTGCCACCTGCGGGATGTATTGATACAACACCTTGCTAAAGGCCAGGTAAATAACTACGAAGATAATTACAATGGTGATTGATTGGCGCCCGGAATCGTCTGAGCTGGAAGAAAAGATTCTCCCGATTATCGGATTTGCCGCAACCGAAGACCAGAGGACGAGCATCCACACGGGCGTCGTCCAATAGATAAGGAAGGTGCCGACATAAATGATAATGAGTAACGCCACTGCTCCAGTTGTGCGCTTTGTCAAAATTTTTATGCACAGAAAGAAGAACACAAGAAATAATGCACGAGACCATGCATAGGCATGAATGTTGAAGTGGCCTTTCGCCAACGTGGGGTCAAAAGAAAAATACACGGCAAAGAGTGTTGCGAGGATATTTGAATCCAGGAGACTTTTCATAAGGACGAAACTTAGAAATGCAATGATCAATCCTCCGAGCGGTACGAATTGTACAAATTTCGGAGATATTCCACACACCTTAGAAATCGCTAAAACAATGGATTGGTACCCGATGTGCCCTTGCTGGTAGGGGTCAGAGATTACAACACCTGAGGCCTGCTCAACCGGAACAAGCTTTCCACCGTCCGATGCTGCCATGACTTGCGAGACAATTGTATTGAAGTAGGGAAACGTAACTCGTCTTCTAGCCAATATGAAAGATGGTATGAGGCAATAGAGAATCACGAAAACCAAAAAAACAAGATTAAGCCAGACTTTCCTTCGATCCTCAACTCGAGCCGATTTATTCAAATCCGTCCTCATGCCTCCAAGTGTCCCGCGATTAATAGATCTCGAAAATTATTTAAATATACTTCTACCATCAAAATCATCACCAACATCGACCCCCAACAAATGCAAGATGGTTGGCGCCACATCCATCAGCGTCATCTCATCGGCGATTAACGCACTGCTGCTCTTGCCTCTTACGAGAAAAACCGCTTGTTTCTTATGGCCCCCCGAAGCCAAATTGTGTTCGTAGGCCGTCCCGATTAGAGGCGTATGAACGCCCCAATAAATCCCATACCCATCGATAAGCTCGAACACTACGTCAGGGTAAGATCCAATATACGGACCCGTGTACAAATCCTCTCGCCTGCACACCCAATGCGTTAACTTCTTTCCGGTTTCGGGCTCTTTGAGTTCCATGAGTAGTTCGATGATCTGAGCACGAACGGTCTCATATTCCATTCCGGCAGCTGCAAGGTTTTCCTCATGGATTTCTATCCCACCATAGGGATAGGATTTGGGGCCCACAAAAGACGACAAATAGGCGATCGTGCGATCCATATCGATACTGGATTTCGACATGTACATGTCCTTCGTAACTGTGGATAAGATCCCCAGCTTACTCAGACGCAACATCGAATGATCCCACTCGAATCGATGAACGATATCCAGTATCAACCGTTTAAATGTTTCCAAGATGTAAGGAGTCGGATTAAGTTTTCGACCCTTTGAAAACAAGTATCCTTTTTGGCGCAGGACTTCGTTGAGATTTACGGTCTTCGGCGGACGCATACCGTGTCCGTGGTCACTATGGATGATAGCCACAGCCTCCGGGTACTCATCCAAAAGTTGGGCAACGATGTTGTCAATGAGAATGTAGAAATTACAAACGATGTCCTCAAATTCGTTGGGACCTGGATACGTCGGATCTTCTTCATCAAAGTAGCGCCAAAAGAAATGTTGAATGATGTCCAACATGCCAAAAAAGGCATAAGCGAGATCCCACTCTCGAGTGGAGAGAATCTTCGAGACGGCCTCCGCCTCCCGAAGCGTGATCTCTCTCGCCTTTTTTGCATAGGCGGCCAACCCGCTTTTACCCGGGTGTTTTCCCGAGAGGATCTGCAGGTCATCGAGAGCAAATTCTTCGAGAACTGTAGCGGGCCACGTGTCGATATCACCGGTCAGCGATCTGCTGACCATCGTCCCATTAACTTGCCATGCCGGATAGGCGACTAACGGAAAAAGGATGCAAACTTTGCCCCCCGCATTGCCGGCAAAATCCCAATACGTCCTGCCCTGGAATATTTTCTTATCTATTCTGAGAACATCATTCCAGCTGCTCTCAAAGATATCAAATGAATAAATTAGCCCGTGTTTGGCGGGATTTAATCCAGTAAAAACGGTCGCCCATGCTGGTATCGAATCGATCGGGAAAATGGATTCGAGATCGATGGAAGGACTTTCACTGCGCAATCGAGTTAAGCAGGGTAATTCCGATTCAAATCTGGATAAGAGCTTAGGATCCAGCGAATCGATGCCTATTACAAGTACCTTCTTCATCTACCGATCCTCAATCTCTCGGAAATCTTACGCATGCCCATTTCCACAATCGTCTCTGGGCTCTCCACTCCATCGAGCGTAATAAAGCCATATTTTCCAGAAACATGATTATACAACTCGCGTCGCCTACGCAAGTATTCAAGCGAGGGAATATCCTCTTTCCGACCGAATGCAACTTCCACTGGCAAATCAATCAAGAAAGTAACATCCGGTCGGGGCGCAAGGAGATGGAAGATTTTCAACAGCCGTTGGCAAGTGTCTATCGAATAGGCAAGATCCACCGTCAAGTCGATGATTGTGTCATAGCTATATCGATCACAAACAAGGTTGATTCTTCGGATATGTGGGAGCCAGAATTTATAGAGCAATTGCCAAATGTAATCAACCAACATAAAAGAGGTGTACAGCAAACCAGTAAATCGATTGCGGAACACGTAGGATTTGGCTCTTTGGAAGTCGTTAGCGGGTTTATTGTCAAATGTCTGGCTGAAGATCGTCTTCTTCGACACCCTTACCAAGCTGTCGATAAGAATGGAACCAAACCTTCCCCATACGTACGAACACTCGACTCCACCTTTGTTAAGTCGGCTCTGAGTCAGCTTTGCGGCCGTGGTTTTACCTGATCCGTCAATCCCGGTAAAGACTACGATGAAGCCCTTACGTCCATGCTGCGCATTACGAGTTGTCTTCAAACGCTTCCATCTCATTGAATGCCAATGCCTCGTTTATACGAAGGACAACACCCGTTGTGAATCTTTCAAGCCGTCATCCAACCAATTTCCTTCATGTGATGCAGAATGTCCACGCTCACAATCCTTCAACAATAATGAGCGAAGCCGAGGAGACGAGCCCAAAAGCCTAGCTGCCTGGTGTGCCATCGGAAAGCAATTCCTCATACACGCTTTCGATTCTCTTGATTACCCGGTTCCAGGAAAATTTCTCAACTTGCAGGCGTGTTGTAGCATTTGGCCTTTTTTCGGCTATCACGAGCACCTTATGGCATAACTCACGATCGTTTCTGGCAAACCGAAGGCTCTCATCTTCAGAGAAAGCATCTGGAAGTCCGCCAAATAACGAAGTGACCACGGGAATATTACAGGCCATTGCTTCCAAGACAGAAAGTGGAAACTCGATACTCTTACGTCGATCAAAGCAAGGAAAAACATAGCAATCCGAAAGTCCATAGATCTCTTCAATGCCAGGTATAAATTCATCAAACACGATACACCCGGATTTGCGCATATGATACAAAATCGTGCGGTCAGGTTTTTCGGACCTTCTTCCGACTAATATTACTTGTCGGCCATCTCCTTGCAGGGATGACAGGATCTGCGAATTCCGACCTCGGTTTATCGCACCGACATGCAAAATGAGGAAAACGTCATCTGCTAATCCGTACTTTTTCCGCAAGTTGGCTTTTTGCTTGGGAGATATCGAGTCGAATCTATTTATATCGATGCCATTTTGAAGAAGGACGGCTTTACAACCAGCATCGTTGAACATCTGCATCGAAAATCGAGATTGAGCCAGGATCAGGTCTGGGCAAAACCATGCCATCCACTTTGTATACTTCGGAAAAATGGGTTGGATCGCAGATACGATCGTTTTTGCTCGGCAATTTAGAAGCCCCAACGCCTTTGTAACCAGGATGCTCTTATAGGATGAGAGACCTAAGACAAAATGGATGATCTGCGGATCGTGTTGCCTGACCCGAGCCCACTCGCCAATTCGATTAATATGCACTTTCACGACAGCATGCTTTTTTCCAAGCCCGGCATACATGTTACTTGTAACATTCCTGACCCCTTCATCAGGATATTCAACGTGATGCCCGACAAGACATATCTTCATAGATGACAACTCTCTTATCTACCTGTAATTATGAGATTGTTTAATCTCACGCTGCTCTCTTTTAAAAACTGCGAACCGAATTAATGCCAATAATGCGATAAAGCCTGTACTTATGATGAAGCTCGGCACCATCCAGATTGCGCGCAGGTGAAAATTTTTAATCACGAATTTCGTATGATTCAGAACAAAGTAAAATCCGTACCGAAAGGCATTCACTCGACATCCCCCATCACCTTGCGTGTGATAGTGCCAGACGATAGCCTTGGGCTGAAAATAGAGTTTATATCCCTTTTTACGGATGCGTATATTTAGATCGGTCTCCTCATACAAATAATTCCCGGAATACCGTCCCTCATCGTATCCGTTTACCGCCTCAAGCGCCTGGCGGGAATAGAGCGAACAGGCATGCACATTGGGAACTTCATAAACATCTGTAAAACTCGTCGCAAAGTTTTGGCGAACAACCCCGGTCAAAGGATTAAATGTACAAGGATATGCGAGTGCTTGGTTTCTTGAGCGCCATGCAAAATCAAGCACGTTTGCTTCTGCCAGACCATTCTCGTTTTCTACAGATGGAATGCTTGGCGCTACCGCTCCGATATCGCTATCCTCAGACAGTCTGGAAATGGTATCAACCAAGATCTCAAGGCAATCTGGCTCAAGACGAACATCGTCTTCTATAAAAAAAAGCGCTGAGCCCTGTGCCAATGATATACCTACGTTACGATTGGATGGGAGCCCCTGATTCGCCGGATTTCGGTGATAGCGGATCCGCCGTTCTTGATTCATCATTGACCTAATCACATCCCCGGTGTCATCTGTCGACGCATCGTCGCAAACAATGAGCTCCCAAGATTTATAAGTTAGATTAATAACTGAGAGTATACAATCTCGGAGTTGCTCCCCGCGATTAAAAGTGGGCAAGATAATGGAAACGAAATCGATTTTTTCCTTCATGCTTACTCTTGCGTTCATCCCTGGACCAACTCTTACTATTCGTGAGTAATTCGTCGCAACAAACCCTCGAGCCTCTTCGTGATCGCACTCCAACTGTAACTTTCTACGATCTTCGACCTGCCCTGTTCCCCCTTCTCTTTTCCCGACTGACGATTCGTTTCGAGTGAATGAATGATATTTGTGTATTCATCGCGTTCGGCGGCATAGAAAATCCCGTCGGCGAATTCCAGCTTGATCCCAGGTAAAGGAGTGCTTATGGCGGGAACCTCACAGGCCAGGTATTCAAATATCTTTAACGGTATCGCACCCTCGGTAACCGAATTGATCTTGAAGGGAACAAGTCCTACATTCATCAAAGATATATACTTTGGAACTAAATCATAAGGGACAGTACCCGTAAAAATGACGTTTTCAAAAATGCCATAATGCAGTGCCAGGTCTTTGTTATGCTGCATTCCTCCTTCCTCACCCACAATCATCAATTTTACGTTGAGACCCCGATTTCTGAGATCGGAAATCGCACCAAACACAGGTTCCAAGTCGACCCATTCCCGCAATACCCCAACATATCCAAGCACAAAGGCGTCTTCAACTCCAAACTCTTTACGCAATTGGCGGCTGTCTTTCTTACAGAACAGCTCAGTATCGACACCGTTGGGCAATAAGACATACTTCTCTCTGTGTCGCGAAGGCAGATTTAACGCTTCCGTCGTCAACGTCGCCTTTTCCGCCACTTGAAGATTGCAGTGCAGCATCAGCCGTGCGAACGCACCCCCAAATGGTCGGAGCAACGGGTTGATCTGCGGGGAGGTACGAATCATGGCGGGCAAATCATCCGCCAAATCGTATACGGTCTTAACCCCCTTCCTTTTAAGCCCGATACTCGCATACAACCCAGAGACGAGGGTGTTGTAATTAAAATGAACATCGAATTCGCCCAATTTTCGCAATAGTTTTCCGAGCGTAAAGAGGGAAAGCAATTCCTGTAAAATTGGGCTGATCCTTAGCTGGGTGAAATAGTGCAGGTCAACACGAGACCAGACATCCTCAAATCCCCGGTTGTATTGATCAACATCTACCTGTGCTGCTTTCCACCAATCCTTGATACTGATAATCGTGACGTGGTGATCTCTCGAAAGATAACGCACAAATTCATGCAGGCGATTATGGGCAGAACGTGTCAGATCCACAATGGACGTTATCAGGATGCGCACGGACCTAGCCTCGCTCTGGAATGCATACTCTCTTCACTTCTGCCGGCGTTAAACCCAATTCTTCAATCGATGTTTCACCACCATCAAAGCCACCCCCACGCCGTGCAGCACGGGGTTCGCCGAGTGGCTCTGCTCGTGGTACAGACAAGAGATTGACGCTTCCCGAATACGCAAACCTGCCCGGCGCGCCTGCACCAGAGTCTCCACGCTGAAACCAAAGCCATCTTCGCCGATCTCCAATATCGCCAGACTATTCTTCCCGTAGGCCCGGAAGCAGCTCTGTGCATCCGTGATGTGCTCCCGAGTGCCCAGGTTGTATAAAAACGTGATCACGTCGATGCCAAACTTGCGATAGCGGGCAACGTTGTTGTCTTTGCCCAGAAAACGCGAGCCGATCACCAAATCGGCTTCACCGCGCTGCAGCGGGGCGATCACCTCCGGGATCTCTTCCGGGTTGTGCTGTCCGTCACCGTCCAAAGTGACCAACATATCGGCGCCCACCTCACGACCCACCTGCAGGCAAGCCCTCGCCGCGGCGCCCGGTCCCAGATTTGTCGGATGGCGCACCACCAGCGCGCCGGCCGCTTCTGCCGCCTGCGCCGTGCCATCCGTCGAGCCGTCGTCTACCACCACGACCCGATCTGCATACTGAAGTGCCCCCCGGACTACCCCGGCGATGAAATCGGCTTCGTTGTAACAGGGGATCGCCACCAGGATCTTCGGATGCTCCTCGATCTGTGACACGACACGATCAATATCCACGGCCGCAGGATGTGTTGCTTTACGTTTTACGTTGAAGAACACCGCCCGCATTCCGACGATCGACACCAATGCCTGGCCGATCAACCAACCCACCGCCATCGAATGCAGCTGCGGTGATTCAAGCACCACGAAAGGATAGGCCAGCGTAACAGTGCAGATCAATCCCGCCAACAGGATCATTTCGCCCACGCGCTTGCGCACCCGCAGCGCCGAGAAATAGAGGCTGGTGAACGCCATCAACGGCGAAGCGAGAGCCAGCCAGCGCAGCAGCGTCGTCGCGCTGTCCGCATAATTTGCGCCGAAAATACCGAGCAGGATGGGAGCACCCAGACCTGCAGCACATGCCAATGGGATCGTGACCACCATCGAATATCGTCCCGCGCGCATCAGGGTGGGGCGCAACTCACCCGGCGCGAAGGAGCCTTCCGCAAAGGCGGATTGCGCCAGCGCCAGGGCTGGGCTGGTAATGAGCGAGCCGATCATCCAGGCCACGTAGACATGCGCACTGGCCTCCGAACCCATCAGTTCTAGCGTCAAAGGCGTTACGATCAGCAGCGGCGCGCGATAGAGCAGATCAGCCGTGTAGTTGCCGATCGAATACGGAATCAATTGGCCCAACACCCGCCGCGACCAATCCGGGCGAGGGCGATAGCCGGGCTGGACGCGTGGCAAGAACCGCAGTAAACCCAAACCGTCGGCTATGGCAGTACCGATCGCCAGCGCCGCCACAATCCCAACCGCGCCAAATCCCACCAGGGCGACGATGAGGACAAGCCGCAGCCCATTGAGGCAGAGCACCTGCCATAAGGCGTATTTTGCATCCCTGCGAGCCAGGTAACTTGCCTGCAGCAAAGCGCTCAGACTCGAAACGCTGATCAAGAATGCAAAGCCGAGGGCATAAATGGGTTTGGCGGCCAGTATGGCTAACGTGGGCGACCACAGCTTGATGCCCATCAGAAAAATCCCGCCGCACAGCAAAGCCACGAGTGCCGTCAACGTGAACGCAGCGTTCAGCAGCCGCTGGGGACGTCGGCTCTCCGCGAGAAAGCGCACCAAGCCGGCGCCAAGACCGAGCACGGCGATGCTGGCCAGCAACTGCACGATAGAGATCACCGAGGAGGCCAGGCCGACGTGCGCCGTATCGTAAAGACGGGCCGCCAGCCCCCAGAAGACAAAACCGGCGCCTGCGCCGACGAGCGTCACACCAAACAAATAGCCGGCGTTGCGTAACATCCGGTCTTTGAGGCGCGACACCAGGGAATCCGCCAGTACGTCGAGGGGAGCGAAGAAGCGCTCACGCAGCGATCTCACCTCGCCCACGACCCGCCTTCTCCGAAGAGTGAATCTGGGTCGATTTCGAGCGCGGACAATTCCTGCTGCATGGAAGACCGATTGCTTCCCCGCAGTTTCTCGCTCAACTTCTCCAGCAAACGCGGGGCGAACATCTCCAGAGCCAGATGGATCGGTTTGAACAACTTCGAGGCGAAATCGATGTCGCCCAGACGCCGGATCAAGAGGCGCGCCCACGGCCGATTGCACAGGGACACGAGCTGGTCGATCTCGTCGTCGCTCATGCGGTTGTAGATCGAACGCAGCCAGTGATTGTAGCGCAGTTCATCGCCTTCCTGCTCAAGCCAAGTCTCTTCATAGCGGCACAGCGTTTCGTATTCGAGATTACCCGAACCGAAAGCTTCCAACGCCGTCTCGGCCGCCAACATGCCGGCGCGCATCCCCATGTAAATCCCGCCGCCGGACGACGGTTTGGCCTGCCGCGCCGCGTCTCCAATCAAAAATCCATGATCGAAGGAGATCTGGGAAGCAGGGCGTACAGGGATGAACCAGCCGCGTTGATCGAGCAGCGTAAATGAACCGAAACGCCGACGCGCCAAATCGAGAAAATCCGAAAAGCGGCGGCGTAAATCTCGACCATAGCCGCCCAGGCCCAATCGCGCCACACCATTCCCGATCGGAATAATCCAGCCGAACCATCCGGGCGCAATCCGGTTGCCTACAAAAATTTCGATATCGTCAGTGACAACGCGATCGAAACTGACGTCCGCTTTCATCATCGGCAGCGTTTCGCCGTCTCCAGTGGCGTCGAACCAACGTGCCACATGGGAACGAACTCCATCCGCGCCGATTAAGATCGGTGCTTTCAAGCGTTCGCGGCCTTTGCCGTTGATGGCCATTACGTGAACGTCGCCATTGACGCGTTCGAAGGACTCGGCCCGCATGCCGAGCCATATGCGGGCACCTGCTTCCATGGCGCGCTCGGCCAAATATCGATCGAATTCCGTACGATCAATGGCCAGCGCCTGCACTTCATTCGATTCCAACCAGGTGACGCTGCCCTTGGGGCCCCAAATCCTGGCGCGGTGGAAGGAATGCAGAACCCGATCCGAATCGGAAATGCCTGCAAGCACCAGGGTACGCGGCGAAACCAGTCCGGCACAATGACACGGCGCTCCAACTTGCTCGTGCTCCTCAAGCACGACCACCCGCGCGCCGCCTTTGGCGAGAGAATAGGCCGCCATACTGCCCGCAGGTCCCGCGCCCACGATCAGTGCATCAACTTCTGTGTAATCCGTTCTTTTCATCCGCCGCTTGCCCGATTTTGTAAGGTCGCTGTAAGGTAAAAAGTCCTATTGACACTTTGCGGCTTTGAACCGATCGTGTTAACATTACTTAAATTGCCAGCGATTGGCAATTTTTTGACCTCTGGATAAAGTGGGGAAGGTGAGATGGTATCGACCGTCACGACAACCGTAACCACCATCGCCACACAAGCCTATGGCCCAGCGTTGGCTCTGGTGGGAATCGTGCTGTTGATCGGTTTCCTGGTGACCAAGGAACTGGCCGAGTCCACGGAAAGCGTGCTGGGGAGCCGCCTTGCCCGCGCAGTGAACATCGGTATTCTGCCGCTGCTCTTTGTCTTCATACTGATCGTGATTTCGAAGATCCAAGCCGCTCTTGTATAAATCCATACGCTACCTCGTCAATCTTCCGACCTACCAACAATCAATTCACCGCATCGCGTAACGGCGCCATCCGTCACAGCGCGCCAAAGCGCGCCCGAGTTCGTTCGTCGCCGCACAATGTACCACGGATAACCCGATCTCGATAGTTGAGCAGGAAGACGCCGCACGTTGAGCGTGCGGCATATCGCTGATTGAAACTACACTGCGGAAATACGTCCGATTTAAGGCAATTCCCGGAAGCCGGATTATCCGCTCAGTTTACGACAAGATCAACGGTGTACCGTGAATGGGGTGGTCGGTGACGTAGATGGCGATTCCGTAGGCGGCAGCCAATTCCCGGGGGACGAGTACTTCGCGGGCGCTGCCGATTTTACGGATCATCCCATCGGAAAGCAGCGCGACGCGGTCGGTAAAACGGGCAACCAAGTTCAGATCGTGCAGCGTCAGGATCACCGCCAGGTCGTTTTCCTCGACCAGGGCGCGAACCAAACGCAGCACTTCATCCTGATGTTTGAGATCGAGATGCGCCGTTGGTTCGTCCAGCAGCAAGACGCCAGGCTCCTGCGCCAAAGCGCGGGCGATCAACACCCGCTGTTGTTCCCCGCCCGACAACTCGCCAACCTGACGTTCGGCAAACGCAAGTGTTCCCGTTTGCCGCATGGCGGCTTGGGCGATGCGCCGATCCGACTCGCTCTCTTGGCCAAGCCACCCCAGGTGCGCAGTTCGTCCCATCAAGACCACGTCCAGCGCCAGGAACGTTTCTGGAAGCTGGACGGCTTGCGGAACGACCGCCACGATTTGGGCTCTTTTCCTGGGCGGCAACGTCTCCAGATCTTGCCCACCGACAAACACGCGGCCGCTGTATGGTGCCAAGACGCCGCTTGCGCCTCGAATCATGGTCGATTTGCCTACTCCGTTCGGCCCCACCACACCCAGGATCTCGCCGCCTTTGACGGCAAACGTGAGGTCCCGTACAATAATGCGGCCTTCGTATCCAAAGCTTGCCCCGTCAAAACGTATCTCCATCACCAATACCTCTGCTGCTTGGCGCGTCTCAGCAGGTAGAGAAAGAACGGCGCGCCGACGATGGCTGTGATGATCCCCACGGGCAGTTCACGCGGGGCGAGGATGGTACGCGCCACAGCGTCCGCCGCCAGAAGGACCACGCCGCCGGTCAGAGTCGACAAGGGAATCAAACGCCGGTAGTCAGGCCCCCACAGCAGCCGCGCCATGTGGGGTACGATCAGGCCCACGAAACCGATGATCCCCGAAAAAGAAACCGCCGCGGCGGCGACGAGCGAGGCCGCGGCTACGATGACGATCTTATAACGTTCCACATCCAGACCCAGCTGCACCGCTTGTTCGTCCCCGAACTGAAGCACGTTGAGCGGCCTGGAAAGGATCACCAATGCG
>DAOUEE010000093.1:0-3582 GCA_034430695.1 Anaerolineales bacterium
TTCGTTCCCTTCGAAGCCGGACACGGAGAACAAGGACTACCCCAATCCGCACCTTTCATGACGCCAACCCCAAGGGAAGACGGTCGAATCATCTACATCGTCCAGAAAGGGGATTCGCCCTGGACCATCGCAGCACTTGCGGGAATCACTATCGAGGAACTGTATTCTCGAAACGGCATTCAGCCCGGCGATTTTATTACTCCAGGGATGGAGTTGGAATTAGGTCTGGCGGGCCCCTCCGTCTCGACCAGTGAGCCGCTCACGGGTGTTACGCCGACGCTGGAACCTCCGACTGCCACGCCCATCGTCGGTTCGGGAGAGATATGCGTGGCCATGTTCCTGGATCAAAATGGTAACGGCAGCCGGGATGAGTCCGAGGGGATGTTGGCGGATGGCCGCGTCAGCGTCGCCGATGTGAACGGTGTCGTGGCCGGCGAATATACGACCGATCTCGATCCGGAGAACGCTGATGGGTATTGTTTCACGGATCTCGAGAATGGAGATTACAACGTCAGCGCTGCGGTCCCTCCGGATCACAATCCGACAACGGTGATGAGCCTGCCGGTTCGGTTGAATCCGGGTGAAATCAAGTACGTCCAATTCGGGGCTCAGCCGAGTTCTGCTATCCAGGGTCTTCTTGGCGACGCGGGTGGGGGACGCTCGACTCTACTCGGTTTCCTGGGACTTATTCTACTCCTGGCCGGTGGCGGATTGGGATATTATGCAGCCCGGCTGCGACGCGGCACGCCTCGCTCCCTGCGCTGAAGGCAAGACCCACGAAAAATCATCGGTGCGCTGCGACGCCTTAATCTCATATCAGGCCGGATCTCTTAAAATCCCATCCGTATTGCATGTATAGGTTCGCTTACAGCTTCCTTACAATGGGACCATGAACGACCAAAATGTCCATATAATGGGTACGTAAGACATGCGGGGCTAAATACCCCGCCGACGAGGCTCAGAACCGATCTGGGTTGCTCGTCACCAGGAGGTGGCTACCGGGAACACAAAACCCCTCCAAGGCTGCTCGAAAGAGAAGCCGTAGAAAAGCGAGGCATCCTGCCGCCGCCTCGCTTTTCATTATTTAACCGATCGCGTGTATTATTTTGAACCCGTACGCTGTCGAGAATCGGCGTGCCAACTGGTTTCGAAACGAGAACTCACTACAATAGAGTGGTGCCAAGCTGATCGTAAAGCGAGTGACGATGGTGGTCAAAAACGATTCAAAATATTTTCCGCTGTATCAATACCTGTGCCGCAGCTCCCAAAAAAGCATCCAACTGTCGTTTGTCGAAATCGAGAAAATCCTGGATGCCGCGTTGCCGGAGTCGGCGAAGAGAGGGCGTTCTTTTTGGAGCAACCGTACTCGCGGTGGCGTTCAGGCCGCAGCATGGCTCGAAGCGGGTTTTCGCGTCGCGGTCGTGGACTTGGTTGGGCAGGTTGTTGTTTTCCGCCGCCCTATCCTGCGATACAGAGTACACAGAGAGGGTAACGAGATTCGCTGGGATGCGGATATGGTTCGCGCCTTCCGCGCGTACCTTGGCATCAATCAGGCAGAGATGGCCGAAATACTCGGAGTCCGCCAGCAAACGGTAAGTGAATGGGAGACTTCTGCATACACTCCCACGCGATCCCGCTCAAAATACTTGACGCTGGTGGCAGAGCAGCGCGGTTTTTATCTGGGTGGGGGTGAGCAGGAAATCTCAACGCAGTCATAGCTCGATATTGACAGCGATGACGAAACCGTGTAGAATGTCACTATATCGATTTTAGGTTCTGGCCAGGACGGGTGCCTGGGATACGCGAGAAGAAACGTGCGGCAGGGGGTGGCAATGCACGAAAAACATGGCAAATCTCAGGCGCTCTTCCTTTCCTCGAGGGGGCAATTGATATCGCACGAACTAATATGCTCGGGAAAGAAAACAACACAATTCGAAGGTGTTTGTAAATATTCCGCTGACGGATGCATGCCCGGGCTTAAAAAATTGAAAGTCAATCAATCTGGGCAGACCTCCCGGCTGGGACAAGTCGGTGATTTGGCCCCAATATGTGCGCTGGAGCAGTTAGGGAGTCTAGAGAAATGGCAAGAGAACATTGGCGCGACGTACCTATCACAGTTTCTTCCCTTGCGTGTGTTCAAGTGCCGCCAGATGTTGATGTTAATCGTGCCTGGATTACGCGACGATGAAGCTTCTGTATTACAGGAGGACTGATAGCGATCGGGACCTGAGGGTGTCGTGGCGCTTCGAAATATTCCTTGCAGTACCAACGTAACGTGTTGCGAAGTTCGGGGTTTTGGCTATATTGAATTCAATGGGTGTAGTTCTCTGCGTACGAGAAAACAATGACGCAGTTTTTAATTTGGGCAACAAGTGATGTTTAAGCGGCGTAACCAAGGTTCGTTAAAGCGCGCAGTAGACCGGGCGACAGATCCCGAAATTTACGATTTAAAATCGAATATCGCAGAGCGGCAAGACCGGATCGCGGATCTCGAGCTGGAACTCTCAGACACAAAGAACGAGCTGTCGCGTTTCGAGATCGAATATGAAACTCGGGTCGGACATCTCGAGCGACGTCTGGAAAATGCCCGGAGTCAATTGAAGGCCGCACGCCGACAAACGGCGCATCAAACGCATTTGGATGACCGCTCAGATGAGGATGAAGTCCCGGACGTTATGGAGCAGTTCAGACGAACGTGGTCTCGACGCGAAACGCCTCCACCGCCGCCTGTTCCGGAGAAACCGGCGGATGAAATCTCCAAGGAAGAGCTAAAATTTCTATTCCGCTCGCTGGCCAAGCTCTATCACCCGGACCTGGTAACTGAAATTTATGACAAAAAACGGCGTGCGGAAGTAATGACCAAAATTAATCGGGCCTACGCTGCAGGCGACGTGGCGACCCTGCAATCATTCCTCGAACCCCCGAGTTCACCCGAGCCTCCCCGCAGGAAAAGCCGGGCCGAAACGATCATTGAATTACGAGAGGAATTGCAGCGCCTCGACCGTGTAGTACGTGACCTGGAAAACGAACTCAATCGCCTCATCAATTCAGAAACAGTCCGCCTGATGTTGGATGTCAGCATCGCACAGCGCGAGGGGCGCGATCTATTGGGTGATATGGCGGAAGAATTGGCGGTCGAGATCGAGCAAACCGAAGCGGAATATCGGGCGCTGCTTTGAGTGGCTCATCCGGCAGTTAGGCTTCTTCACTGTTTATAGATAAATAATTCGAGGAGCAGTTTTCCAGAGGCGCTGCTTACTACGCGATCTCAGCCTCCACCGCCTGTCAATACCCCTGGACAGCCGATGCTTTGCGCCGCGATGATATGGTTCCTCCATTGGCTCAGGCGCCGGGTAGGAATCCAACTCCCCCCGAATTGCGCGATGTCCTTGATGAACTGACTGACTTTACCGTGGACTGTTTCGTGAGCCATGAAAATTGCCAAGCGGATATTCATGCTGATGCAGGTATACCTATGCTCCATTCTACGACGCTTTTGAACGTTATTGACTTCCAGGTTGATGAAACCATACAGCATCTAATCTGCTTCGAAAAGGGAGACATGAAGCTTGACATTCTCAT
>DAOUEE010000094.1:0-11198 GCA_034430695.1 Anaerolineales bacterium
GGGCGGCCTTCGGGGAACGACGCGTTCCGAATCCAGGACAAGTGGGAGTAATCGACGCTGATGCTCGTGGGCGTGTAGCCCTCGTGATGATAGTAGGGATTGTAGATGGGTACACGCTGATCGTTGAAATGACCGATCTCGAGCGGATACATCTCCGCCATGGTGGGATTCTCGCGGCCGACGAAGTACTTCAATCCGGTCAGAGCTTCGCCGTAGTACGCCATCACGTTCGTGGCCACAACTCCAGCATGGGAAGAGGCAAACATGCCGACGTTCTCATAGAGGGGTTCTACAGCGATAATCTCATGCAGGTAGTGCCCATCCACATCCGGGATGATACCTAAGGCATATCGAATGGTGTCGCGCAGCGCCGCCAGGCTGTCCGGTCCGCCGAAATCGAATGTGCCCTCGCTGTGGACGCCACTCTGCGGATCGGTCTTTCCCGGCCACAGATGACTGATCGAAATCGCCCCGACGTCAACGGGATTGAATTCCAGGTGGAAAGGTGTAGCTTCGAGATTGTACTTGTCGACGAACCAGGTGGAGGCCACGACTACGACCGGCGCGCTTTCGCCGTAGCGCGGTTCGGCGGGCACGTCGATGCGCACGGCGATGCGGCCGTTCTCCGCACACTGAATGTAGGTGTGGGTGACGGTCCCCGGACCCGCCAGTTGTTCTTCCCCGACACGGCCGCTATCATCCGTAGCCGCTGCATGGATTGGCGCTTCAGCGTCCGTCGATGTGGCCGCGGGAATATTGCAGGCTGCCAGCAAGGTCAAAATTACAATCGACAGAAAAGCCAAGTATGTATTTCGTATGTTCATGAATGCATCTCTCCCACGGTCTTCAGCCTGAAGCGGTCATTGAACTACCTGGACGGCTGAGCCTCGGATCGCATCACCCCGCGCACGAAAAGACCGAAGGGGATGAAACAGATCAACCCCATGACCGAAACTACGATTACGTCGACGAGTGAGAAATCGACGGTGGTAATGAGCGGCTGGATCAGCAAAAAGGCGATCAGCCCGATGAAGAGCATGTTGGCTTGAAACAGCAGTCCCAATGCAACAGGATAGCCAAAGGCTCTCCGCTGCCACAGGCTGGCGCCACCGATGATCAAAGCCGGGCTCAAGAAGAAATCCGCGACGTTCACGGCCATGTCGGTTTCGGCAATCGGCACGCCGCTGCCGAGCGCCTCGACCGTCAGGGCAAGGACACGCAGCAGAAACAGCGCGCCCATACCCATCAAGACGCCGCCAGCCAGGCGTTCCGGCACAGCGCCGCCAAGCCGTTGTCGAACAGCCTGCGCATCGATAGCCGCGACGAGTGCGATCATCGTGTATACGCTCATGCTGACCAGCACGAGATGCATCAGGGCTGATAAGCCCGGCGGCATGACAAAGACATACACGAGATAGTTGTAGAACACGAAGAACAGCGCACCCGGCCAGAAGAGCAGCCCGATCGATTTCCCCCGCCACGTCAGCCACATGGAAACGATCAAAATCGGCAGACCGATGCACAGGTTGACCACGTCGTTCGGCAGGAACGATTGCAGCAAGTCATCCGTCGGGTAGACGACACTGCGATTGAGGATTCCCGAAATTGAGGCGGCCGCCACGAGGATCGCAATGAGTATCGTGCTGACGAATATCAATTTGAGGTCTTGCTTGATCGGCAATCGTGTGGCTTTCACCTTGGATGTATTCATAAATGTGCCTCTTTATCATGGAGTATAGATTTATGTACCTACTCTATTCTCGTGCAGGAAAAAAGCATAAATGTCTCGTTCGGATTTACTGTCGTCCTTACTCAAGGGAAACGCACACGGGGCATGATTGGAACGACGGATATCGTCATGCCGCCAACGAGAGTGATAACGAAGGATTTCATAGTGATCTTCCACAGCGAAAGTCACGCGAAGATACCCCTCTTCATCAGCCACCCCGTGTCAGTGGCGATGCTCTATCAGATGTGTATCTCCATCGGAGTGAGGAGACAGCATTGTCTTCAACATGATCTAGAATAGCAGAATCACGCCACAACTGATATAATTCCACTCTGGTTTTGCGGACGATAGATTCGCCGCACCATTAAAAACGTACTAAGTAGATCATCATCGGGCTGAGAGTGTGACTTGGCTCAATGGAGTCAAGGAGTACTTTCAGTGAATTTCGAACATTTTTCTCTCGACCCGCGCATTGCCTCTCAAATCGAGGCCATCGGTTTCACCACACCCACTACTATTCAGCAAGAAGCAATTCCACCCGTCCTCGAAGGTCGGGATGTGATGGGCATCGCCCAGACCGGGACCGGAAAAAGCGCAGCATTTCTCCTGCCGATTCTGCAGCGATTGATCACAGGTCCTTTGCGTTGCGTGCGGGCGCTCATCGTTGCACCCACACGCGAACTCGCTGAGCAAATATATCAAATGAGTATTGACTTTGGCAAAAACACCAAAGTACGGAGTGTATCCATATACGGTGGTGTGAGTAAAGTCAATCAGGTCTCGCGCCTGAAGCAAGGCGTAGAAATCGTCATTGCTTGCCCTGGACGCCTGCTCGACATCGTAAGTGATGGCGACATCGATCTTTCCCGTGTAGAGGTGCTGGTACTGGACGAAGCGGATCGCATGTGCGACATGGGTTTCCTGCCCGATATTCGACGCATCATCAAGCTGCTCCCGCCCCGACGCCAGACACTTTTCTTCTCAGCTACGATGCCAAAAGATATCCGCAATCTAGCAGACAGCATCCTCAAGGATCCGGTCACCGTTCAGATTGGCAAGATTGCTCCGGCGAAGACTGTTTCACACGCCCTGTATCCGGTGCCCAACAATCTCAAGAAAAATCTTCTAATGGCACTGTTGGAACAAACAGCCACCGGCCGCGTGCTGATCTTCACCCGCACGAAGTATCGCGCCCGCAACTTGGCGCGTGATTTGAAAAAGCGCGGCTATCGCGCAGCCGAGTTACAGGGAAACATGTCGCAGAATCAGCGTCAGAAATCGATCGACGGCTTTCGCAATGGAAAATTCGATATTCTCGCCGCCACCGATGTCGCTGCGCGCGGCATTGACGTGTCGGAAATATCGCACGTGATCAACTTCGACATCCCCGATACAGTCGACGCCTACACGCACCGGATCGGACGCACCGGTCGCGCCCACCAATCGGGCGAAGCATTCACCTTTGCAGGACAGGCGGACGAGCAGATCATACGCGACATCGAAAAATTATTGGGCACTCGTATCGAAAGGCGGCGTTTACCGGATTTTAATTACGGCAGTTTTGTGCCGGAAAACATGTTCGATAAGAGTCAGTCCAGTCCACCACGAAAGAGACAGCCACAAATCAAGCCCAATCAATCGCCCAGCAGGTATGCTCCTGGCAATAATGGGGGCAACGGGCATGCTCGCAGCAGCAATACTCGTGACAGACATGCGAGCCATAACGCCGGGGGAAATTCCCAACGCCGCCGTTCGCAACGGCGAAAATAAGGATTCGCCAGTATGTCACCTGCAGAAAGACGCCGGCGGAATTCTTGACTTCACCTCGCCCCACGATTTGCATCAAACTCGTACGCTCCCATGTCGCAGTGCGCATCACCATCACCATCCCCATCGACAGGACGATCCAATCCCAGCAGGTCAGTCGCCGTACAGATCGCGTCATCGGCCGCATCGATGGCCGGGCTGCCTGACGCCGGACTCATCCTGAAGGCAAGACCGAAGAACGGCCCATTCAGACGCGGGTCCTGGCACTTGTCGTGATTGCCCGAGATGACATAGGCATCTTCGCTGCCGCAGGTGAAGTCCTTGACCTGGTGAACGAGGTTGTAATCCGAGTCGAGTCGTAAACCGTCACAATCTTCCTGATAGAACAGGAAGGTGCTATCACCGGGATCGAAGAAGTCGACGTCCCCCAGAAAGATGTTATTGCGAGCTTCGATGCGTTCCGAGCCGTCGCAGCTGTATCCCTCACGCGGCCCGGCGTAGATCAGACCATCCCCTAAGCCGTAGAACGTCGAGTTGATAATGCTGACCTGCTCGCCGCCGGTAAATGTGATTTCCAGCGCATTGCCAAGCGCCCGGCAAGGATCGACGTTAAAGGTAAAGGGCTGATCATCGAAAAACGTACAATTGCTTACCAGCAGGCTGTTCCTGAGCGTGGTCAAACCCGTCACTTTAACCGGGTTGCCGGCATTGCCTTCGGCGTGTACGCCATTGAGTATGACCGTCCCGCCTTCGCTGTGATAAAGCAGGTCCAGCCCATCGGAAGTGTTGTGCAGGAAACTCGCATTCTCGATGATCCAGTCGCCGCTTGTGGCTCCGGTACCGACTCCGTCGCCATATCCGCCCGCGGATTGCCCCCAGCAGCCTACAGGCTCCTGTTCCGGATAAGTCTCACCGCATCCGTTCCACTCCACGAGCCAATGGCGAAACGCCAGCGTACCGGCGTTCGAGTCGTCACCTTCGATATCCCCATCCCAACCAACCCAACCATTTGCGGCGATACGCACGTTTTCGACCGTCCAATCCGTGAGTCGTCCGGCCAAAATCCCGCTGCTCGCCAGGCCGTGAATGTTCAAATCCTTGAGCAGCACTTTGGTCGAGTCCTGTGCATAAAGCCCGATCGAGGCCCAATCGCCGTAGGGCAGATCATCCCGATTGCAGGCCAGGCCACCCGAATGGAACTCGACACAATCCGAATGATCGGTGATTTCCAAACAGGCGACCACCGCATTGCTTGTATCCGTCAGGTCGACGATCTGCCACGGGCGGCCGGTACCCCACAACTCGGGCGGATTGTCGCATCCGCTGTCCCATCCCCGGCCGACGATGCGAGTGGGCCGATTCGGGCTGGGACCACTGGGCACCGGCGGCATACGGCAGTCAAACGATCCTTCTTCTTCGCAGTCATCGCTGCCCGGGGCACCATAACCCATACGGTAACTGCCCGACCCGATCACCAGCGTACTTCCGCCCCCGATGCGCGGCGTTCCGCCGGGCGGCAGCGCCCGGAAGGGATGATCCCAGGCACATGCTTGCTTGCTGCCGCTTCCCGGGTAGGCGGCGTCCACGAACCCGCTGCATTCTTCGGGTGTTCCGCCATCGGGCCGTACATAGTAGGTGTTCTCATCGGGGGTTGAAGTATTACTATTGAACGACGCGCTTGTTCGTTCCGAAGCGAGGGAAACATCATCAAGCCGAGATGTTGTATCGCTGCTGCAACCTGCCAAAGCCAACGGAGCGAAAAGGATTATCGTCCACCAGGCAGATTTCCGAATCTGTATCATCATCCTTCCGCTTTTAGGCTGTTTGCAGTTTTTGGATTGCACTTTCAACAGAACGTCGATCTTTTGCACTCAAGGAAGGATCGGCCGCCCATTTTTCACAGCGTGGCAGCAGCGCTTTAAATTCCGGCAGAAAGCCGGGCGTCATGCTGCGGATCACGTCGCACAGCGCCCAGGTGGCTGTTGGATCTTGCGGGGGAACGTGACGCTCGAGGAATTCACGTACAAGATCGATCGAGCCGCGGCAGCACAGACGAATGGCGAAGCTGACGGCCTTCTTGACCTCCACTTCCGCATCGAACAGCAAACGCTCCGCCATTTCCAGGCACTGCTGTGTATATTCCGGGCGTTTCATCGGCAGACGGCCCGCAACGGTGACGCCGGCTCGCCGCACCCACTTGTCATCGTCCGTCAGCCAGGCTTCCATGGCGCTCAGCCACGTTTCGGGCTTCTTGCGCACGATGGGCTCGAGGGCGTCCATCGCCAGCCGGTCGGCGTCCTCCCAGGTGATGCAGGTGCGGCACATCTCCTTCAGCAGGGGCACGATCTTCTGCGGAGCGGCCTGCTCCATGGCGCCCAGTGGGATCAGCCCGACGACGCGGCCTTCCCGTCCGTACTCGTCCCACAGCGAGCGCGTCAGCGGGATGAAATCGCCCACCCGCTTGCGCGCCGCTTTGCTCAAACCTTTGCCGATGGTTTTGAGCACCGGAATGGGAATACCGACGGTTTCCTGCTGCTGGCGCAGTTCGGCCTTGATCCCCGCAATGCTTTTCGGTTCGAACTGCAGCCAGAGGTCACGCAGCGCGTCGGCGGTTTTGGTCGGTGAATTGGGGTCGTACGTAGCCAGGATCGGTTCGAGCTGAGCGGCGATGTCTTCATTCATCAATGATCTTCTCCCAGTATCTTAAGCCTGATTGGCTCAATTCCATGGCCTCCTGCTTCAAGGCGTTGTACAGAGAAATGTTTCTCATCCTAATCTATAATTGTTGTCGTTATCGCGCAAGATTAGGATTTCGAGAGGTCCTTGCATCCTCCTAACAGACGAAACTCACAAGCTTAGTGAATGATTCCCATGCATCACTTGCCCACATCCCTTTCGTTCAACTTTCTAGATCCTGATCAGTCCATTCAGAGTTTAGTGTAAGATAGATTCAGCCAGTCGCAAGGAATTGGAGATTTTATGAACACACGTTTTAGAACAATCATCATCTACTGCATTTTTTTAGCCGGCTGTACACAAGTTACGCCTCAAGCCACATACACACCAACAACCACCCCATCGCCGCAGCCAACGCCCACCGCCGCCTACATACCTCAGGCAATGGAACCAGAAACGCCGTCAGCAGACCAGGAGTTGCTGAAGAAAGAATGGCGCATCCCAATTGAAAATGCCATCGTCCTCTTCACCACCTGCACGTTCATGTTCGAAACGCATTCCGACTTTCAGCAGGGTGAAATCGGCCTCACAGCGGCGCGGGAGGAGCTCTCCCTGGCAGCCGATTTCCTCGCCTCCGCAGAGTGGTTTTCGCCCGAATCCTACCGCAGTGAGATCTCAGCGAAATTGATGCTGGATCTGGAACTGGACATGCGCGCCCTGATTGAGTTGTACGACGCCACCGGCGACGCAGACATCGGAACCCAGGAAACGCTGGATGCGCTCTTCCCGATCTGTGAAACGGCACAAAATCTCCAAACGGAGGTCGTTTTTACAGCAATGGATGCAGGTTTAACGGACGAAGCCATCTCAGAACTCGATCCGTCCAGTGCGGAGTGGTTCACATATTACTACGAACGCATCATGTTCAACGAATGAGCTATCGAGATCGCCACTCGATCACAGTATGCAGACCGAATCTTTCCATATCTCGCTCTGCCCGTTCCGGGTCGATGATGTGCCTCATTATATGCACGCCGGATAGACCATTGAAGGCACTCGCGAGATATTGGTCGATGAAGGCGACCATCGCTGCAGCGGTGCTGTAGTTGTTCTCTTCATGTTCGAGCTGGACTCGCACATATCGTTCTACACCATCTAGCTCCCCATCCGCCTCCAATACGACAGCGTATCCGGGCAGGTCCCTCTTCATGAACTTCGATGCACTCAAAACGATGCGGGCCAGCGCACGCCAACCCAGGCGAGGTCGGATACCATCCGAGAACACAAGGATTTTACTCACCAGGTAGTTCAGAAAGGCATTGGGAACTGCCCCATCTAGTGCTAATTCCTAGATATTCAATCGATCTGGCATGTCACGCATTTCCGCCAGGTCGAGCAGCGTGGAAGGGCGTCGTCCGTAACGGGGTCCGTAATCGATGATGGTTCGATCCTTACCCAGGGGACGAATCTGCCACCGTCCGTCTTGAAAGATGTTTGGTGGATGCTGGGTCACAGAATGAAAGACGTCGATTACCTGCTCGGTGCGCTCCATGGTCTTGAGACTGAGCGCCAATCCCAGACGCATGCGCCGGCAGCGGTCGAGTTAGCTGCATGCCAGACGGGCGAAAGCCGACGGCGATCATCGCCAGGGCACTCCAACATGAGTAGCCGTAGTATTCCAACAGCGGTGCAGCTCGCAAGATCAAATACCCCGGGTCCGCTTCCCACCACTCGACGCCGCAGAGAACACAGCCTTCGGGGGATTGCCACTCATAGGATTCATCAGTAATCGTATCGAGGGCGGCATATCCCAGTTTGATATGCCGCCCATCGGGAGAGATATCTACGCTTTCATTATCATTTACGACAGCCATTAACGATGGCTCACCATTAACGCCCACGCGATAAATCTCGTTCCGATAACGGTAAATAACACATTCCGGTGGAGGAAGCATTGGAAGGAAAAAGTGCTCATCGGTTGTATTATTCGACACCTCTACCAATGCCGTTGTGGGAACCGTGGTCTGTAGCTGCTTGAAGCCATCAAGATACTGCGAGGTTTCTACAGCACTCGTCACTTGAGTATCGGGAGTTAATGCAGAAGTGCAGGCACCGAAAATAAAACCACATCCCCAAAACCAGAAAACATATACGCTTATCATGGCTTTCAGTCTCTGCAGTTCTTATCGCAAGGCGATTGATTATTGATCACGAGTAATAGACCCTGCATTCGGTGATTCCGCACAACTTCTTCAATTGAACACACTCAAGTGCATGAAGAGAAAGCAGAATATCGCCCCTGTGTAAACTGTACCCAATAGTAAGTGAATATTGGAACTCATCGATCTGAACGATCATGAGAAATATATCGTCGATCGCTCTTGCCAAAACCGTAACGATCCGAAGGGCATCCTCCGCAAAATCCACATATTCGAACTGAACGAGAAATCGTCCATCAAAGTTGTCATCATAGGGATCATAAATCTCGATTTTATTTGGCCGGGTGTTCTCATAGATGCGCCAGGTGCTCTCAACTGACTTGACAGCAGCGCTTGAACTCTTGTTCTGGATCAGTAAAAGCGTTAAGGGCTGATTCTCTGTAAGCCAGACTCGCTTCGCACAAGAAACAGGACAATAACGCCGACTGAGAACCTCCTCCTTCTGTTGATAGAACTCGTTACCAAACCAGTAATTCGCAGCGATTACCTCTTCATAATCAAGGATGGATATCTTTGGGTCACCGCAAGTAGCGCCCGGAGTCGATGTCGGCGCGTCGGTTTGGGTCATTGTCCCCATTGCGGTCCGTGTGGCGGCCGCGTCCGTATGTCTTGCATTCAACGTTGGCTGCTTCATCTCAAGCGTCGCCGTCATTCCCATATAGAATTCTTCCGCCCGCCGAGTTGCCTGCACATTTTGAGTCCCCTGCGATTGCGTGAGTAAATCGAATTCAATTGCAGACGGAAGTGGAGTATTGCTGTCCAAGCTGCCGGAGCAAGCGGTACAAAAAAATAATCGTGAATAGAGGTAAAACGAGGAGACCTCCAAACAGCAATCTGTGTATCCGCCTGTAACTTTCTCTACTCACAACCCAGCTCCAGGTTCACGCAGGAAATCGGCTTAAAAATACATTGCCCGTGTTACTTGGAGTCTATCCGTGGAATCGATCCCCTTAACACGGGATTACCAAACGGTAACATCACAGTCTAATCGATACGGCCGTTCCGATTCACAAAGACCCTAAAGGCCTTAAAACCTTCAGAGTCTAATCATTGAACCACCGCCAGGAATTCCAATTCCGACACGCGCATCAAGCCGCTGCCGTCCGGGGCCACGATCCAGGTGCCCGCGCCGGTCATCTTGTACCCCTCGCCCAGAACGATCCAATCATCCTGCGTCCAGGCGCGCGTTTCGAGCAAAGGCTGGGCCTCATCGTCCTCGAAGCCCATGTAGATCGAGCGCCGCTGGCCGGAGTCGAGATCGAAGATCAACACTTCGTTGAAGAGAATCTGGAAATCCATCTGTGCCACGGTAAGCGCCAAATCGCCGTAATCTGGCGAAAAGAACAAGCGCCCGGCGCCCACCGTCTCGGCAGGCAAGTCGTAAACGACCTCATTCCCCGAGGCGGTGTCTCGCACCACGAGATCCCACGTCGTACCCTTCGGCCGCAGGTACGCCAGCGTAAGTCCGTCGGCGGAAAGCGCGGCGTCGATTTTGCCGTAAACTTCATCCGTCAGCGGCACGATGGTTTGTGAGGCCCCGGTTTCGAGATCGAGTCTCGAGAGTGAAAACAGCGAGCCGGACACGTAGATCATTCCCCCACCTTCGATGTGCCATCCGTAGTACAAATAGCGTTCATCGGGGCTGAGAAATCCGAGATTTGGATACACCATACCCATCGAGGTCCACTCCTGTAAATCCGCCGGAGCCTGGAGGGTCACTAACGGCGTCGTGGATCCTTCCGACAAATCGGATTCAAGAATCTCGAACGCCCCCGTCGACCAATCCTCCGGGGGGCGATACCAAAGCAAACGGCTTGCATCCGGCGTCAGGCAGGCGAAGGCCGGATGAATCATTCCCGAGGTGGCGACGTTCGTCGGCCGCAATTGTCCGTCCATGAGGATTTCCACGAGCCCGACATCACCACCACCAAAAAAGTAAACCCGTCCCTCTCCGGCCTTGATCAGATCTCCGCCGATACTCCACATTTCATCATGGGTTACGATCGGCCGGCCGTTTTCCATGTCGACCATCGTCAACCCGCGCTCCTGCGTCTCGAACAGCCAAACCCCCGAAAACGGAACGTCGGCGATCACAGGGGCCGGCATCGTTGGCGTTGGGGACGACTCGATGGAAATCTCCCGCGGAGTGTCCGTCGCCCGTACAGGCGTTTCACCCGGTTCCGGAGTTGCGGATGGAGTTGTGGGTGTACAACATGCGAGCAGGATTACGGCGGCGACCAACAAGAAATAACGAGAAGTAAGAACTCGAGAGGGTTCCATCATCCCATTCCCTTTCTTGAGGCGCCGCGAGGCAGCGCAGCCGAGTACGACCCATCACCGGACAGATCAAGCAGGCGTTCCAACAACGATAATACACTAGAATATTCGCCAAACGAGGATCAATGCGAGCAGGAGGAGAAGCGCCAGGAGGACAAACTGCAGAATTCTTCCGTATTTCATACGTACCATCCAGCACTCTGGTTAAGATTCTATCGAATTTGGATTACCGGCAGGAATGTCGCCATGACGATTGTACAAGTCATTCGCACCAATCTTATTTTGTACTTGCACCCGAGGTATACGCAGGATTTATTTTTTACAGGAACATTAACGAACGTGCATGCGCAGGCTATAATAGAATCGACTTGACCGAGTGGGGTATCGAATAACGATGCAAACGCAAGCCAGTATCGAAGAGAGCATACGAAGTGGTGATCGTCCGCTCCATCTGGAGGAGATACGTGCTGCTCGTGACCTGCATCCGTGGACACACCCCATTTACCTCTTTGCAGACATCGAGACCCAAG
>DAOUEE010000095.1:0-16721 GCA_034430695.1 Anaerolineales bacterium
AAGGGCAGATCGAGGACTACCTGGCAGAACTCCAGGCTGCGGGATTTCAGTTGGAGTACATCGTATACACACGCGAAGGTTTCCCCGACAACTCGGCCGAGAAAATCGAAAAAGGCGAGTACGACGCCGTCGATATCACCAAGGGCGAATACCACATGCGGCTCGAGTTTGGCGGCAGCGAGGCAACCTACGATATTTACACCACGGGATTCGAAGCCGAGGTCATCGCCGCGACCACGCCGCAGTGGCCGGTTGCGTTAATCGATATCGCCCCACCACCCGAGCGCTGTGAGCTGACGAGTGTTAACCAAACGAGCCGTGATGGATTGGGGTACACGATTATGTGTGAACCTGCGGACGACGGAGTCTTCGAGGATTACGCCGATGCATTGTACGCGATAGGATTTCACAAGGACGCAAACATCGTCTCTGTGAACGAAAGTGAAAACCTGTGGTTGACGGATGGCGAGACGTCGATACGAATCATGTATTCGCTCACATCCGAGTTGATGTTGACGATTGAAAAGGAAGAGGGGAATGCCTCGCCGGCGTTGACCTGGCCGCAGGAACTCGAAGGCTTGATTCCACCGCCCGAACGCTGTGAAATCGCCAACGTTTTCCCCAGCCAGGATGTGCTTCTGGAATGCAAGCCGGCGGATGTGGAAGTCCTGCGGGATTATCTAGACGTACTGGTAGGGCTGGGATTTGTTCAAAGCCACGCGCTCGAAGGTGTAAACGGCGAGATCATCACGGTTACACTAACGAACGACGGCGTCTCGATCGAGCTGATGGCCGGTTCGGCCGACAGCATGATGATTCGCATCGTGCAGGACAATCCATAGTCTACCGGCGTATGCTTCTCGTCTGTCATGCCCTGTGATCCAGGGCCGGGTTACAGTTGTGTCTTATCGATTCGTCGAGTTGCCTCGAGTGTAATAAGCGCGAATTCGTTATGCTTCGCAGATACCTGATGAAGATGATGAAACACGCGGCGTGTGGGTACATCCCGCTTCTCATTTCCGTGTCGACGTAAAAAATTTCTTTTCGTTGTGCGACACCATTGATTTGAAGGATCTCTGCCGGCCTCCGTGTCTTCGTTTCCTCATCGTCGATTGACGCTGAGTCACAGTCCACATTTGGAATTCACTTCCTCCTCCTTCATCTACGACTGATATTTCAGAAGAGACTTTCAATCAAACTGTCCCATGTTCCACTATCCGGGTTGTGACAGAGAGATTCTCGTTTGCAACCCTGGAGACGATCCTGCGTAAAGGGAAGAGAATTGCTTGGGTGTGAATCGGCCTGAACCTTCGACAACACCCCGGGCAGTCCACGAAGGAGGAGACATGAACACAAGTACTACCCTGACAAGCGAAAACGGCATGCGCATCGATCTGCGCGAGGTGGTGAAGACTTACGAGACGGGCGCTGGTGACGTGACGGTCTTGACCGACGTGTCGCTCAAGGTAAAAGAGGGTGAACTCGTCGGAGTCGTCGGCCCCTCGGGGTCGGGCAAGTCCACCCTGCTCAACATGATCACCGGCATCGACCGGCCCACGGCGGGCGAGGTGTTCGTTGGCGGGCAGGCCGTGCACGGGCTCAGCGAGAACCAGCTCGCCCGCTGGCGCGGAAGAAACGTCGGCGTCATTTTTCAATTCTTTCAACTGCTGCCGACGCTGACGATCGCGGAAAATGTAATGCTGCCCATGGATTTCTGCAGTATGTATTCCCGCCGCGAGCGCAAGCAGCGCGCGCTGGAACTGCTCGACCAGGTCAACATCGCCGATCAGGCGGACAAGCTGCCCAGTACGTTGAGTGGTGGACAGCAGCAGCGTGCCGCTATCGCGCGCGCGCTGGCCAACGATCCTCCGGTCGTCGTAGCAGACGAACCGACGGGGAACCTGGATCGCACGACGGCCAATGAGGTATTTAGGTTGTTCAAGCAGCTCGTCGAAAAAGGCAAGACGCTCATGATCGTGACTCACGACCGCAGCCTTGCAGATCAAATGGATCGAGTGCTGCATCTGCTCGACGGACGGATCGACCGCGACCGGGCCAACGGCAACGGGAGCGGTGGGCGATGAGTGTAACCTGGAAAAAGGTGTGGCGCGACCTGACGCGCAATAAAGCCCGCACCGTTCTGGCTGTACTTGCCACGGCAGTGGGCGTCTTCGCACTCGGACTGACTTTCGGGCTTTCCGGCGTGATGCGTGAGTCCATGACCGAGGCGCACAAAGCCGTATTGCCGGACCAGATCTCGTTCTACGGCGGTCCCTTCGACCAGGATGCCGCGGACATGCTGCTGGATGAACCGCACGTCGTGGCGGTGGAAGGCGAACGTAACGCAATGATCCGTTGGAAACTCGAGGGGGAGCAGGATTGGCGCAACGGCCTGCTTTACACGCGTCACGACTATGAGAATCAAACCACATACTTCGTCCAACTTGTCGACGGTCAATGGCCTGCGGGTGAGACTCTTGACGTGGAGCGGCTGGCATCGGATTACTTCGACATCTCTACCGGGTCCAGCGTTGTGGTCGACACCGCAGTGGGGGAAGTGGAACTGCCTGTGGCGGGCGTGGTGCGCGAGCACATGGTCTTCCCCCCGCTTTGGGGGGGCAATGCGGTCTTCTTCTCTGCTTCCGAAACGGCAAATTGGGTCACGGGCGTGGATATCGAATACACCAAACTGCGCGTGCGTATCGATGATTACGACGATGAAACCGTGCACGCCACTGCACAGCGCATGCAGGACAAACTGGAGTTGCAGGGCTATCGCGTCGAGTTGTACGACATAACCGATCCGGAAGTGCATTGGAACCAGGACTTGATCGACTCCTCGTTCCTGATCTGGGCGATCCTGGGCGTGATGTCCCTGGGGCTCAGCGGCTTTCTGATAGTCAATACGATGACTGCGCTCATCGCACAACAGTTGTGGCAGATCGGTGTGATGAAATCGGTGGGCGCCACGGCCAGTCAACTCGTGCGCACTTACTTGATGACGGCTTTGATCTACGGCCTTTTGGCCGTGTTGATCGCCGTGCCGCTGGGTGCCGCAGGGGCGAACTGGCTGGCGGTTTTCATGTTGAATCTGCTCAATATCGAACATGCCACATTCCATCTCGATCCCGGGACCGTTACGCTGCAGATCCTGATCGGTTTGAGTGTGCCGATCCTGGCAGCTTTGATCCCCATCATCAACGGCGTACGCATCACGGCGCACAAAGCCATGAACCGGCACGGTATCGGCAACGGCTTCGGTGAAAGCAGATTCGATCGATTCGTCGCTCGTGTTCGACGATTACCGCGCCCGCTGGCGTTGAGCCTGCGAAATACGTTCCGCCGTAAAGCGCGTGTTGTGTTGACCCTGATAACGCTCGTGTTGAGCGGGGTGATGTTCACCATGATCCTCACCATGGACAAATCCTTCGCCGCCACGATCGATGCGATTTTCGATCTGTTTGGCGACGATGTCATGGTCTACATGGATCAAGCCTACGATCCGGCAGATCTCGCGGCTATCGCCGAAAATGTGCCGGGTGTCGTGGCAGCGGAAGTGTCCAGCCATCGTGTGGCGTCTACGCAAATGGATAGTGGACAGGACATCCAGGTTTCACTGCGCGGAGTTCCGAAGGATTCGAAGATGTTCAACCCGCGCATTATCGGCGGGAGCGGCCTGCCCTCCGGCGATGAGCGTGCCGTGCTGATCAACAGCGTGTTCGCCGAGGAATACGGCGTCGAAGTCGGCGACGAGGTTGCCTTCACGATCCTCGGTTCGGAGTCAACCTGGAGAGTGGCGGGAGTCACGCTCGACGTGGACAGCTCGCAATTCGAATTCTTTGTTCCCTTCGACGTGTTGGCGAACGAAATCTCTGCGGAACACCTGGTTCACTTCGTACAAATCAAAATCGAGCAGCCGGGCATCGAGTCCGAAAAGCGAATAGCAGAGACGCTGAGCGACCGCTATGAGGAACATGGCTACGGAACGACGGGCTATTGGAGTCTCAGCGAGGGCCGCAAACAGAATGTGGATATGTTTGGCACGCTGACCTATACCCTGATGTCGATGGCAATTCTGGCGGCCGTCGTGGGAAGCATCGGCTTGATGAGCACCATGTCGATCAACGTCGTCGAGCGCTTGCGCGAAATCGGCGTGATGCGTTCGGTGGGCGCCTCATCTCCATCCATCGTGGCCGTCTTCGTGACGGAGGGGGTACTTCTGGGCCTGATCTCCTGGCTGCTGGTTGTGCCGTTGAGCGTCCCTAGTGCCAAGCTGTTCACCGATGTGATCGGCCAGACCGTCGTGGGCTTTGGGTTGGATTTCGAATATGCAGTGGACGGCGTGATCATCTGGCTCTCGATCGTGCTCGTGCTGTCGGCCCTGGCCAGCTTGTGGCCGGCGCTGAAAGCCACACGCGTCAGCGTGCGCGAGACTTTGGCCTACGAGTAGTCAAGTGTGTCGGCAATGAAAATGACGAAGCGGCTTGATTCAGGCCGCTTCGTCGATTCTCCACTTTGGCAGCATGATCACAACTATTGGATCTGGTTCCTCAACGCTTCATGGATGATCTCCACGTACGCCGCCGCACCGGCGTAGCTGGGATGCACCGAATCTTCGCAGAACCAGCCCGGCTGATCCTCGGAACGTGCGTGCCAATCGACGAGTTCCGCCTGCTGCCAGCGATTCACCCCTTTCAGCACCTGGTTGTTGGCAATCGCTTCCCACGCCGCGGGCCGTCTCACGTTGATGAACAACACTCGCGCGACCCCTTGTTCCAATAAACCACGCATCACGTCATCGAAAACCTCGTCTTCGAAGGGCACGTTGGTCCCCAGATGGATGACGACCGTGTTTGCCAGGCAGTCGTCCTCGGCCAACTGCGGGATCAAATTCACGACGTCCTGCATGCGGCGGTTGCGCAGCGCATCCACGCAATAGCTTCCGGGCGAGAATTCCTTTTGGAGCCAGGGTTCGACGCTTTCCATGATCGAGTCGCCGATGAAGGTGATCTGCAGCGGGTTCGTGGCTTCACGAGTATCTTCGGGCGCGGCGATGGCATTCGAAATCAGAAAGGTCTCATTGGGTTTCGCGGCGGTTTGCGCGTTGATGGATGAATAGGACGGGCGTTGGTCCCTCGTGTCAGGTTCTGTGTCGGATTCAAGCGAGGGCGTCGGGGTCGGAAGCGTTGGGACCGTGGCGTTGACCTGTGGCGGCGCGGCAGCGGTGGGCTGAACGACGATGTAGCCCGCCACGACCAGCATGCCGGCGACGGCAGCGGCGTTGGCGCGCAAGCCGCCCAGCAGCTTCGTCGAGTCCGACCACCACGTCCGCAGCCCGTTCCGGCGGATTGGTTGCTCGATCCAACGGTAGCTGAGCTCCGCCAGCATGCCCGTCAGGATCAGCTGCAGCGCGAGCGTGATTGCACTTGGCTGTGCCGATCCGCCGCCCCAATTCCAGACGTTCATCAACGGCCAGTGCCAGAGGTAGATCCCATAGCTGCGCGTGCCGAGCCAGCGCAGCGGTGGAGCCCCCAACAGTCTGGAGAGATGGGTCCGCGGATTCGAAACGGCCAGAATCACCAGGCAGGTCAGCGAGGCGGCGAGTAAAAATCCCCCGCGATAAAGGAAGGTCTCGTACTCATGCAATCTGCCGACAATCCAAAGCAACCCCATTATGCCCGATATGCCTGCAGCATCGAATCTCCAGCTCGTACGACCCGCTTCTCGGTTGGGTTTCCACAGCATGGCCAATCCGGCTCCCAGGAGAAAGCCGCACGCACGCGTGTCCGTTCCGTAGTAAACCCGGGATGGATCGGCCAGCGGGTTGAATTTGCTGATCATGAGCCCGAACGACGCGCCTGCCAGGAGGAGAATTGGAACGGCGAGCCGGTAAGTCTGTTTGGCGCTGCGAAACCGAAAGAGGCGCAAGATTCCCCAAAACGCCAGCGGCCAGACGAGATAGAACTGCTCTTCGACGGCCAGCGACCAGAGATGCTGGAGAAGCGGTGGGCGGCCGAATTTTTCGAAATAGGGGATCTCGCGGGAGACGAACACCCAATTGCTGGCGTAAAGCAGCGCTCCTGGAATGTCTTCGCGCAGACGAGGGAGTGCATCTGGCGCTAACCACCCGGCCAGCGGAACGACGGCAGCCAGCAGCAGGCAAAGCGCCGGCAGCAAGCGCCGCGCCCTGCGCAGCCAGAATTGACTCAGCGCAAGCCGTTGGTTGGCCAGATACTCTCGCAGCAGCAGCGAAGTGATCAGATATCCCGAGATGACGAAGAAGCTCTCCACCCCCAGGTATCCGCCAACGGCCCAGGAAACGTTGGCGTGATAGAAGATGACGGCAAGAACCGCTATCGCTCGAAGCCCATCGAGCCCCGGCAGATATGGGATCCGCTGTTTTGGAGAATTCGAAATGGTGTTCCGCATCGTCTCGTCCATCCTTGGCGTTCGAGGAGCGCCGCTTCCGACTTTTCAGCATTGCATCGAACGAGTTTTCACGATCCCAGTGTACGGATGGATGTTTACGAGAAATTAACGCGAAGGTTACTGGAAAGTTACCGTTGTTGGGGTTCGAACTGTGATCTGGATCATACTCTGAAATCACCCCTAAGTATGATTACGCACTCCCTTTCGGTCGCTATAGTAATTGACGATCCGGTTCCGGTCGTTGCACCAGATTGGGATACGACACGTTGTGCATCCATCGTCGTCGCTGATGTAAAGAAACGAAAGAAGGAGACGTCATGAATAAACGTCACATCGGAGTCCTCATGACTGTTCTGGTCCCATTGTTGTTGCTGACGGGTTGTGCAGATCCAACTGCCCAGGCGACAATGGTGCCGGAGGTCGATGCGGAGCAATCCGGCGAAGCGCCGGCTGCGGAAGCCCCAGAAGAGGCGGTCCCGCAAGATGCTTGGCAGATGATCATCGAAAGCGAGGTCCCTCAGCCCGTTCGCATGGCCGGATTCATGAATGAAAGCTTTGGGATCACCGGCGGTGCGACAGGAGCAGGGAAAACGCACTACTCCAGCGATGGGGGAGAGACATGGACGATGTCAGAGGGGAGTGGAGGCTGCATCTACGGCATCGAGATCGTCGACGAGGGTACCGTGTGGGTCTGCGGCCGCAATACAGGAGCATCGTTTTCCACGCCGGGCGGAGTGCGTCTGAGTTTGGATGGCGGCCAGACCTGGGAAGAACCGGCGGACTACCGCGTTACCCCAGAATATTGCCCATTGAGTTTCCTCGACGCACAGATTGGTTGGTTTGTTTCCGGGAACCAACTCAATGCGACCTTCGATGGAGGTGCTACGGTTCGGGCGATCGTGCTGCCTGAAGAGGGTATGCACATCGCGGCGCTGTCCCTGCTCTCCGAGACCGAAGGTTACCTGCTGGGATACGACGGCGTCATCTACGTCACGCAAGACGGAGGAGCGACCTGGGCGCCTATGAAAATCGACCTGCAGCGCTTCGAAGGGATGAAGATGTATGAAGCTGGCGACGTCGGTTCATCCGCGATGCGTTTTATCGATCGGGAGACAGGTGTGATCGTCATGAGCTTGCTGGGTGAGAATAAAGAAAGCGCTTTGGTAGCGTTGCGCACAACGGACGGTGGGCAGACCTGGACCGGCGAAACGCTCCTTGAAAAACTGGGAACGCCTTTCATTTCGCACGACGGCATGTACGTCACCGTCAGCGATCTTTTCTCCAGTTGGCTGCGTGTATTCCACTACACAGGCAGTTGATGTATGCCCCTGGCCGTCTGTGGGTGTGTGGCCTTTGCAGGCTGCAGCCGGCCAGGCGTTCTTTATTGCCCAACCAACTTGAGCCGGGTGAGAATAGCAAAGGCCTCGTTGTTCGCAGACTATCGGGCACGACGTTTGGGCTGAAATTCGCTGACTTCGCTCGACCTGGTTAGCTGCTGTAAATCGAGATCAGATCGACGATCAGCGCCAGTCCGGTTTCCACTCGACCTGCGCCGGGTCCGATGAGCGTCACTTCACCGAGTAATTCCGTGGTGTAATGAATGGCGTTGGTCGCGCCGTTGACCGCGGCAAACGGATGGCTCCGGGGCAGGCACATCGGTTTCACGCTCGCCACGACCTCGCCGTTCTTTTTTTCCACGCTGCCGATCAACTTCCAGCACTGTCCGTTTTCCTGCGCTTCCCCCATCTGTTCCTGCGTCAGGCCGGTAATGCCTGTACGCTCTACTTGATCGGGTCTTATCGCCGATCCCATGAGCACGGTGCTGAGAATCGCCACTTTCGCCGCGGCGTCGTGACCTTCCACGTCGCCCTGCGGATCGGCTTCCGCATAGCCGAGGCGCTGTGCATCCTTCAGGGCACTCTGATACGAAAGACCTTTGGTCATTTCACTCAGGATGTAGTTGGTCGTCCCGTTGAGGATGCCTTCGATTTTTCGAACGCCGGCGCTGCGCAGCATCTGCATGCCGAGGCGCAACGCAGGTGTTCCACTCATCACCGTGCCCTCAAAACCAATTCGCACACCGTTTTCCTGTGCCAGCTCGTCGAGTTCGCTGAAGTGCAAGGCGATGGGCCCCTTGTTCGTCGTGATCACGTGTTTGCCGTTCTCGAGCGCCTGGCGAACGTGGCTCGTGGCCGGTTCGCCGGTATCCAGGTCCGTGAAGCTGATCTCTGCGACGACGTCGGCGTTGCACTTCGCGATCGTTGTTCGTGCATCCCATCCAGGCTTTTCGACGCTGAGGCCGGCAAACGACTGGCCATTCCGGATCGAAGATAGAAGCTCGGCCGGGTTCAAACCGTCCGGATCGTAGACCGCGCCGAATTGCAGATCGCTGACCGCCACGATGCGGATGTCCAGGCCGAAAATTTCTTGATACTCCTTTGCACGATCGCGGAGGATTTCCGCAAAACCCTGTCCCACGTTTCCAAATCCAATGAGCGCTACACGAACGATTTTCATGCCAACTTTCTCCATAGCTATGCCAGTGAAATTAACTCGAGAGGCGTATTCACATTGGAATCGTCAGGCGCTGCTGTGATCACCCGCTCTCGGAACTGCGCGGCAGAATGTCCGCCCATTCCATGCCGAAACGATCCAGGACCTCGCGAATTTCATCATCAGTGGGCATATTGTAACCGGTGCCCAATTTCTGCACCTTGGCGGCGCCGGTGGCGTTCGCCAGGCGGCCCGTCTGCTCGAGGTCCAATTTCCGCAGGAAGGCGTACATCACCGCTGCGTTCAAGCTGTCTCCTGCACCGGTAGCGTCTTGGGCCTGTACGGGGAATCCGGGCGCGATGTGTTCCTTCCCGTCGGTGAGCAGGAAACAACCTGCCGCGCCGCGTTTGATGACCACGCTTTGGGGTCCCCGCTTGAGCAGCTCGCGCGCGGAGACAAGCGGATCATCCAATCCGGTCAGGTTCCTCGCTTCGGTTTCTGTCGCCAGGAACACGGTCGTGAGGCCGATTGCGTTTTGCCACCAGGACGAATCGACCGCCGGGTTGCCGGGTCCGGGATCGAAGAATACGGGAACCTTCGATTTATGTGCTGTCCGCATGGCATCCAGGATGAGTTTCGGAGTCCACTCGTATTCCGCCCAGCCGCCCGCGAACAACGCATCGGCTTCTCGAATCGACCGTTTCCATTCTTCGGGGAACGATTTCAAGCGGAGGCTTCCGCCATAACCCAGGTAAGCGGGTTCGCCCTGGCCATCGACGACGACTCCGGCCACGGGCGTTTCCGCCTCGGGTGTGATGCGTACGTTCGATACGTCGATCTCCTCGTGCTGCAATCCGGCGAGTACCGCTCGACCGAAACGATCGCTGCCGATCTCTCCCATACAACCAACGTCCATTCCCAGGCGTGCTGCCGTGATGGCGACGTTGGTCGCGCCGCCCGGGCCAATTTCCAGATACGTGGCCCGCTGGATGTCTCCCGCCTGGACCGGGAAATGGGGAATGTGCAAACTCAGATCGACGATCAAATCTCCGAACACCAGTATCATCACTGCTTGCCCTCCCTGGCTGCGATCCAAGCTTCTACGAAGGCCTCGACGGTGCGCGGAGCGGTGGGCAGCTCGATCGCCTTGGCCAGGCGTATCATCTGCGGTGGTTCCAATCCTGCTTTGCGTAGCATATCTTCCTGCGCCAGTGATATTTCTGCACGGTCGTCTATCAACATACTACCCTGGGACATCACCACAACGCGGTCGAAATGTTCGGCACAGAAATCCAAATCGTGCGTGATGGCGATCACCGTACGGCTTTCCGACTTCAAGCGTTCGATGATCTCGCCCATCATCGCCACGCCGTGCGTATCCTGCCCGGTCGTGGGTTCGTCGAAAATGACGATTGGCGTTTCCATCGCCAGGGTGGCAGCAATCGCAACCAGGTTGCGCTTCGACGTATGCAGGTCGTATGGGTGGCGGTCGCCGAGGGATTGCAGCGCGGTCAATTGAAGCGCTCTTTCCACACGCGCGTCGACCTCCGCAGGGCTCAAATCCAAATTCTTCGGCCCGAAAGTCACCTCTGCGCGCACCGTGCGAGCGAAGAGTTGATCGTCGGGATTCTGGAACACGTATCCGACCCTGCGAGATAGCTGTGCCACCGTGTGCTCCCGCGTGTTCCAATCGCCGATGCGCACGTTCCCCGATGTGGGTTGGAGCAAACCGTTGAGATGTTTGACCAGAGTCGTTTTCCCGGCGCCGTTCTCCCCGATGATCGCCACGGCCTCGTTGTCCGCGATCTGCAGGTCGATTTCACGCAGCGCTTCGACGCCGGAAGGATATCGATAGGAAAGGTTTTCGATGACGACGTTCACCGGAATATCTCCGTCGCCTGCTCGAGCGTAATCGGCAGGGCGCCTTCCACTTTGCTCGCTCCGCGCGCTCGAGCAGCTTGCGCGGCACGCGTGAAGCGTGTGGGTTGAAGCCCGATTGCATCCAGTTTGGATGATGTGAGCACATTTCGAGGAGGCCCATCTGCGACGACACGTCCTTCCGCCAGAAGCAATACTCGGTCCGAAAATCGAGCCAGCCACTCCAGTTTGTGCTCGACGAGCACCACGGTCAGCTCTCGCTCCTGAACCATGCGCTGCAGGGCGAGAAAAAGGTCCCGCGTCCCGGCCGGATCCAGCTGACTCGTCGGTTCGTCCAGCACGAGCACCCGCGGCCGCATGGCGATCATCGAAGCCAGCGCCAGACGCTGCTGCTGTCCACCCGAAAGGTCAAATGGAGAGCGTTCTGATATTTCCTGCAGCCCCATCATGTTCAGCGCCCAGGCCACGCGAGCGATGATTTCGCTGCGCGGCAGGCCCAGGTTTTCGAGCCCGAATGCCGCCTCTTCGCCCACCGAGAACTGCGACCCCGTGATCTGGTTGAATGGATTTTGAAACACGAGGCCGATGTCTCCGGCGATCTCGCCCAGCGGCGTTTCGCTGATGTTTTTCATCCCCACCGTGACCTGTCCGGTCAGCCGGCCGTGATAGAAATGCGGGATGAAGCCGGTGAGGGCGTAGCACAGCGTCGACTTCCCCGCTTCGTTCGGTCCCACGACGCCGCAAAACTGCCCGGTGGGGATCGTCAGGTCGATTTCCTGCAGCACCTCTTCCTCGCTGCCGGGATAACGGTAGGATAGTTTCTCGACCCGAATCATGGGGTCAGCCCCACGATCCTGGCCGCGATCAGCGCCAACATGACGAGGAGGAAACCCCAGCGCAGAACGGATTGACTTTTCGAATCCGCCAGTTCGGTGAGACTCGTCCTTGGTCCCTGGCGGCTGAAGGCGCGCGCCTCCAGCGCCATGGCGCGCTCGTCCAATTCCAGAACGCTGCCGAGGATCAACGGCGCCACGAGCGGAACCAGCATGCGCATGCGGTGAATCAAAGAACCTTCGGTTTCCAGCCCGCGTGAGCGCTGCGCATCGAGGATGCCCTGCGCTTTATCCTGGAAGCGGGGGATGATCTGTAAGGATGTAAGGATAATGTAAGCGATCTGGCGCGGCATGCCGCGTTCGATCAGCGACAGCATGAGTTTGTCCGGCCGAGTGACGATCATCATCAGCGCGGCCGCGCCCAACCAGACCAACAAGCGTGCGGTGAAATGCGCCGCCAGCCACAAGCCTTCCTCCTTGAGGGAAAGGGGCCCGAGCTGGAGCAGCACGTGCGTACCGCGGGCGAAGAAACCCTGGATGAGGAAGAGCGACAGTGCGAAGGGCCAGATCAATAATGCGTTGCTCTTGATGAAGGGCCGGAAGACCTGTCCCCAAAAGGCCAGCGGCAGCAGTCCGACGGCGTAGAGCGCGAGCAGCCACCATACGTTGGACAGCGTGGCTGCGGCCACGAAAAAAACGCCCGTCATGGCGATTTTTGTCAGCGGATGAAGGGCGTGCAGCCCGCTGGAGCGGGGGATGTAGAGCGTCGGTGTGCTCATCGATTAACCGCGTGCGCCTCCGATCCCTGTCTCGTGCAGCAGCAGGCTGCTTTTAGATCAACGGCTGTTTCCCCGGGGCTAGAAATAGAGAGTTACTCCTGGGAAAAGCGAGCTTTGAAATGCTCCGGCAGGGCTTGCAGGATGGCCCAGATGATGAAAAAGGTGACCGCCTTATCGATCGGATCGGAAACGGCACCTTGTGCCATGTTGGCGCCGAGCATGTCGAGTCCCGCACTTCTGAAAGCAACTACGAGCGCATCCGTACCGGTACCCGTCACGCCGCCAAAAACGTAGGCTGCGATGGGCGCCGAAAGCACGGCGGCGATGATGCCCGTGATCAATCCGGCGATGATGGATTTCCACCAGACCCTCATCCAATCGCCCGTGCGGAAAGCGCCCGCCAAAGCACCGATGATTGCGGCCACCCCTGCCCAAGCGACGGCTTGAGGGAAAAGTCCGGTGATGGTCCAGACGAAGTTGGCCAGAAATCCGGTCAGCGCGCCGGCCCAGGGTCCGACGAGCACGCCCACGAGTACCGTGCCAATCGAATCCAGGTAAAGTGGGATTTTTACGGATTGGACGAGCTGTCCCACGGCGACGTTGATGGCGATCGCAACCGGGATCAGTACGAGCGTCAACGTTGTAAATTCACGTCGAATTCGATCCATGACTGTTCCTCCCTCTCGAATATGTCTACCTAACGTGAACTATACGTCAGGCGTGCCCTTGAGTCCAGTATGATTTTGGAGATCAACGCGCGATCGGCTCCGTGTTCTGCGCCCATAGATATTCTGCGAGCAGGGCTGCGGGGAGTCTTCCGCATCCGTTGTGCTCCGAAAAAACCCCGCGTATGCTGAATGCAAGCTCTGTGGGATGCATGGGATGTGATGCGGATGTAAGGATCAAGAGCGGATCATCTCGATCTAAAAACGCCGCCCACGTATCTCTAAACTGATTCGAGGATTTCAACAAGTCCCCGGCCGCCGTTGACGCGAATCCGATCGCCTGTTTTCAGACGCATCGTCGCATCACCGCAGCCGACGACGGCCGGAATTCCCAGTTCCCGTGCAACGATTGCGGCGTGACTGAGTGGTGCGCCCAGGTCGGTGACGATGGCCGCGGCGCGCGGGAAGAGCGGCGTCCAGCCGATGTTGGTCAGGGTGGTGACCAGGATTTCCCCGGTTTGGAATTCGTCGCTGTCTTCCAGGCGCTCCAGCTTGCGTACGATCCCTTCGACCGTGCCGAGCGCCCCGGGGACGCCCGTGAGTGTACCGGCGGCGCCTTCGAAAATTTCGTTGCCGGGGGCATTCGCATTGTAGATGTCGCTGCGTCGATTCGCATCCGCCGCCCATGCGAAGGGGTCGAATCGCCCCACGATGATCGTGGGGTACGGCGGAAGTGCACGGTACCGATCGTGGGTTTCTCTGCGTCCGGGGACGAACTGGCGAGCGGTATCGTCTCCCGCAAGCAACGCCAAGATTTCATCGATGGTCAGGAAAAACACATCGTCGCCGACGCCGGCCAACCTGCCGGCGCGTAGTGCGAAGGCGCGAACCACCATCGCGCAGCGCGTCGATTCCGAGCGAACCGCTTCCCGCTGATTTGCGGCGTGGGCCGCTTTTTCCAGACGCTTTTGTATCGCCTTCTCCTTGCGCGGGTAGCGCTTGCGAAACCGTTCCCATGCAGCTTCGTACGCGTCTTTTTGTCTCGCCATGAGGGCTTCGATGTCGATGGGATTTTTCGTAAACTGGTTGATCTGCCGTTCGAGCCAGGCGGGATCCTCCAGGGGGCGCGGCCAGGCATATTCGATTTCGTTCTCGCCGCGATGCCCGTAGGCTTTCATGTAAGCCTGGCGGCTCATCTCGCCGCGGGCCACCTTGCTGAGTCCGATCAGCGGCCCCAGGCTTGCCAGCGGTGAGGTCAGGCCACTGAGATTGGACAGCAGTGCATTGGCGTCCTCCGTCCCGACCAATTCGCCCAACTCTTTTTCCAAACGATGGGGCAGGTCCGTCGCTGCGGCGTTGGCGATGAAGAAGGTGTACAGCGAATAGGGTGTAATCTCGTCCCGCCACAGCATGAGCAGACCGGCTGGATCGGCTCGATCGATACGCCGCCGCATTTCAGCACACCATTCGGGGTTCTCTGCGAGAAAGCCCGGCATCTTTTTCTGCATGCGGGCCACTTTAAGTCCTATCCGAGCGATGCTCGGAAGCACCTTGAACCACCACGTCCGGCGTGAAATCGGAACGAGGGGGATTTCCAAATCCTCCGGGACATCTCCCCAGAATGCCGTGACCTGCTCGAGTGCTTTACGGGAATCTCCGCCGAAAAAAGGACGAATAGCGGAAACCTGGACGCTCAAGTTCATGTACCCGCGACCGCCGATAATGCCGGCCAGTGGATACCCGTCCAGCCCCATCGACGAACCATCGCTCAAGTCCACGCCTTGATATGTAAGACCCTTGCGCAAGGAGCAGGAGAATGGGGTAAGCACGTGCGGCGCGTTTTCGACCAGGTTGGCGCCGGACCAGAGGAAGTTGCCGCGCAGACTATCGTTCCATTCTGCGCTAACCGCTTTATATGCGTTCAAGGTCGTAATGGGGCGAGATTGCAGGATAAATAATGTTCCATGCGTAAAAGCCCATTCGATGTCTTGAGGGTGCCCCAATTTTTTCTCTAACTTGCAGGCGCTGCGGTAGAGAGAACGGGCAAGACGGTTGAGTTCCGCCGGCCCGCTGAAGTTCCCCGTGGGCCGCTCGAAGGTAAAGCTCTGCGCGTTGGCCTGCCCTGAGACCAGCTTCTCCCCCAACCCCTCGACGAAGTTGCCCGTCATGTGCATCTGGTCACCCGTTATCGGATCGACCGTGAACAGCACGCCGGAGAGTTCTGCCCGGATCAAGCGCTGAACGATGACGGCGACTTCGTGATCCATCTGCTCCGGTGCTTGCGCTTTACTGTAAGCCTGCACTCTGACGCTGTGCCGCGAACGTCGTACCCTGAGAATGGCGTCGCGGATCTGCGCATCTGTTTTTACGTCTAGAACCGTCTCGAATTCTCCGGCAAACGAAGCTTGCAGCGTGTCTTCGCTCAACGCGGAAGAGCGCACGGCAAAGGAGACATCGTGGTCCTTGCGGCGTAGACGGTCGAGGTGTCTCTCGATCTGTTTCCATGCCTCGCCGACCAACTCGTCATCGGAAAAGGCGTTCGACAGGACGATGAAGCCGTCAGGCACGCGGTAACCTGCTCGATAGAGCCGGGCCAATGTGCTGGCCTTGCCGCCGGCAGAGGGTTCCTGCGTTCTCGATAACTCTCGAAATGTGCTGATCGTGGGAAAATCCTCAAATTTTGAATCGCGTTCGAACGCCTGTTTTACAAACGGGGCAATTTCATTGTGTTTCATTCGCTTCATCTTCTTCGTGATCCTCATCTACAGCATGGATGATAGAGGACATTTCCTCCATGAAACCCATGACCATCGATTGTTTGGCCATGGCGATGCCCCTGTCCAGATCGCCAACCACGAGTAACTTGTCGCCGGCTTTAATCTCAAAATCCCGCCTTGCTTCGGCTGGGATGACGATCTGTCCACGTTCGCTGACCGTGACTGAGCCGTAGAAACGTCGTTTTTCCGATTTTGGCATGACATTCTCCAAGAAATATTGTGTAATTCATATATACAAGACATATCATACCTCCACATACGTGATTTATCAAGCCTGAAATGCATTACGATAAACAGGCATACAACTGCTGGGATTCCGATTATGATAGGGATAGATCCAGGTTCTTCGCCCCGCTCCTCTTTCGACGACGTCCAGGTATGGGGTGTGGACACAATCTTCTTGCGGGTTTGTCACAGGTATGTTGTGGAGGGAAAATGGCGAACAATCGTCTTTTCGAACCGCTGTCCGATGATCGCGATTCGTCGATTCCCAATGGAAGCAGCAATCTCAGAGTGCGTCAACTGAAATTTTGGATCGGCAGAGTAGTACGATTCACCAGTATTGTGGGAATCGTTCTGGGGTTTTCGGGTATGCTGCTGGCGCCCATCTTCGCTGCGCGTGTATCTTCTTGGACGGATGAGAAAGCGTTATCGTTCACTCAAGAAACGGCGCGCCTGGCGGATTCCCTCCGGCAGGTCGGCAGCGTATTGGCCTCCGGCGTGTCCACGCTTGAGTCCACAGAGGCAACCCTCCAAAACATCGAAGCCTCTATAGAAGATACCGGGTCTTTGATCGACTCGACCGCGTCTTTGATTGGCGATCAAGCGCCAAAAGTCATCGACGACACGCGCGCCGCTTTGCTCTCC
>DAOUEE010000096.1:0-2931 GCA_034430695.1 Anaerolineales bacterium
CGGTCCAGGCCGATTTCTATTCCGGTGGTGCGGTTGCGAATTCGCAGGTCGATTGGGTTTTGTATGCCGAAGACTACATCTTTCGAGCATCCGGAGAGTACAGCCGCTATCAATTCTACACTTACGAAAACGATGTGTATTATCTGTACTATGAGCCGTACAGTTCGGGCGAAATCATCGCCCAGGGCGATGCCGTCACTGATGAAAATGGAGGACTGCAGGTCACGATTCCGGTCGATCTGAGCGAGATGGGCTCCAGCCAGCGCCTGACGCTCGAAGCTACGGTGACGGACTTGACCGGCAACGCCGTCAGCAGCCGCACGCAGCTCCTCGCGCACTGGACCGAATTCTACGTTGGCGCCAAAGCGCAGCAGTACGTTGGACTGGCGGATGAAGAGCAGACGTTCGATCTCGTCGTCCTGGATTGGTACGAAGAACCCGTCGCCAATCAAACGCTGACGGCGGAAATCGTCGAACGCCACTGGAACAGCGTCCAGGAGATCGACGAATTTGGCCGCTCCGTCTGGACGTCATCGGTGGAAGAGGTTCCCGTGACGGGATCGATCGAGACGAGTACGGATGAAGAAGGACGCGCCACGGTGAGCTTCGTGCCGCCCAAGGGAGGCGTGTACCGCTTGAAAGTCAGCGGCAAAGACAGCCGGGGCACGCCGGCGACCACCTCCGCATATTTGTGGGTCTCGGGCAGCGACTACGTCCCCTGGCGCCGCACGAACGACCACGGCTTGCGGCTGGTCAGCGACCGCGACAGCTACGAACCGGGGGACACGGCCGAAATCCTGATCACCTCTCCTTTCCAGGGTACGGTTTATGCCCTGGTCAGCGTCGAGCGCGGGCACGTGCGCAGCGCAGAGGTCGTCGAGCTGAAGAATAACAGCAGCATCTATTCCTTGCCCATCACTGCCGACATGGCCCCGAACGTCTATCTATCCGTCGTGCTGATCAAGGGCGTGGATGAAACGACGCCGGCTCCGGATTACCGCATGGGGCTCGCCGAGATCAACGTCGATACCCGCGAACAGGCGCTGAACATCGAAGTCACACCGGACACCACAGAAGCCGGACCCGGCGACAGCGTGACCTACACGGTATCGGCGACCGATTATGCCGGACGGCCCGTACAAGCGGAGCTGTCTTTCTCGCTCGTGGATCTGGCATTGCTGGCGCTCACTGATCCCAATGCGCCTCCGATGATCGACTATTTCTACGATACGCGCGCCTTGACCGTGCTCACTGCCATGCCGCTTACGATGAGCATCGAATCGTTCAACGCAGAGATCGTCGAACACGCCAAAGGCGGCGGTGGCGGCGGCGGCGACCTGGGTGTCATCGAAGTGCGGGAGGATTTTCCGGACACGGCGTTCTGGGACGCGCAGGTCGTCACCGACGAAAACGGCGACGCCAGCGTCACGGTCACGCTGCCCGACACCCTCACCACGTGGCGCATGGACGCACGTGCGGTCACGAAAGATACCCTCGTGGGCGAGGACACGATCGACATCGTCAGCACGAAGCCGCTGCTCGTGCGCCCTCAAACCCCTCGCTTTTTTGTCGCGGGCGACGAAGTGGTGCTCGGCACGGCGGTGCACAACAACACCGGACGGCCCATCGCCGCAGCAGTGTCTCTCGAAGCCGAGGGACTGCAAATCGCGTCGAATCCCGAGCTCAGTTTCTACATCCGCGGCGGTGAACAGGTATACGCGCAATGGCAGGTGCGTATCGATGATGAAGCGGATCGAGTGGACATGGTCTTTTCCGCCAGCAGTGTGAATTACGCTGACGCGAGCCGGCCTCCGTTGGGAACTCTGGACGGAAAGGGAATCCCCGTGTATCGCTACGAAGTCCCCGAGACCGTGGGGACCGGAGGCCAATTGACGGAAGCCGACTCTCGCACGGAGGCCATCAGCTTGCCCATCTTCCCGGGCTACGACATCACGGAAGGCAGCCTGACCGTCCGTCTGACGCCGTCGCTCGCTGCCAGCTTCACGGACGGGTTGACCTACCTGGAACACTTTCCCTACGAGTGTACGGAGCAAACCGTCTCTCGCTTTTTACCCAACGTGATCACCATGCGGACCCTCAAGGAGTTGGGCATTCGCGATGCGGAACTCGAGGCCAACCTGGACGAACAGGTCAACACCGCCATGCAGCGGCTGTACAACCAGCAACACGCCGATGGCGGTTGGGGATGGTGGCCGATGGGGGACAGCAATCCGTTGTCCACGGCGTACGTTGTCCAAGGCCTGATCGAAGCCGAAGCCAGTGGGTATGAAATCAGCACGCAGGTGTTTGAGGATGCAATCCTGTATCTTCAAGAACAACTACAGCCCGTTGAGAGTTTCGAGGCGACGTATCAACTCAACCGCCAGGCGTATCTGTTGTACGTCCTGGCGAGCGCCGATCGCGCTGCGGTGAGCCAGACGGTTAAATTGTACGAAGCGCGGCAATCGATGGATATTTACGCGCGTGCCTACCTTGCGCAGACACTGTACATGATCGACGTTGAAGATCCACGTCTGGACACCATGCTCTCCGATTTCGTGAATCTTGCTGCGCTGTCTGCGACAGGGACGCACTGGGATGAAGCGCAAAAGGATTACTGGAACTGGAATACCGACACGCGCACGACGGCCATCGTCCTCGACACCTTGCTGCGTATCGATCCGGACAATGCCCTGAACGCAGGGACGGTACGCTGGCTGATGGCCTCCCGCACCCAGGGCCGCTGGCGCGGGACGCAGGAAACGGTTTGGGCGCTGCTGGCCCTCAACCGTTGGGCCAAAATCAGCGGAGATCTCGAGCCCGATTATCTCTTCGAGGCGGCGTTGAACGGGGAAAGCCTCGGCGGAGGAGCGGCCAACGTGGAGACCATGCGAACGACGACGGAATTTCAGGTTCCGGTCGCCGACTTGT
>DAOUEE010000097.1:0-35743 GCA_034430695.1 Anaerolineales bacterium
ATGGCTTGATCCAGACTCATCTCGCGCGGCGGGGTGAGCCGCTCATCGATCTCGCGGAATGACGATCGCACGTTGGTGACGTGCCGCTTTTTGCACACGTTGACGACCAGGTCTTCGGGACGCTGATGCTCGCCGACAACCATGCCCTCATACACCTCGATCCCGGGGCCGAGGAATAACATCCCGCGCTCTTCTGCGTTTTTCAGCCCGTAGGTCGTGGTAATCCCCCGCTCCCATGCGACCAGTGATCCCTGGGACCTTCCCAGATCGCCGCCGGAGAGGGGAAGATAATCGTGGAACACGCTGTACATGAACCCGGCGCCACGCGTGGCGGTCATGAAATGATAACGGAACCCCAACAGGCCGCGTGTGGGAACCAGGTAATTTAATCGCACGACGTCTTTCAGACCTTCCTGTAAGTCAAGCATCTTGCCCCGCCGTCTTCCGAGCATCTCCACCACGGTTCCGACGGACTCGGATGACGTTTCGATGTACACCTCTTCCCAGGGCTCGAGCACGATTCCGTCCTGGTCGCGCAGGATCACTTCGGGCCTGGAAACCTGGAATTCGTACCCTTCACGGCGCATGGTCTCGATTAAAATCGCCAGATGCAGTTCTCCTCTTCCGGAAACCGTGAAGGATTCTGCCGAATCGCCCTCTTCCACTTTCAAGGCCACATTGGTACGAATTTCCTCGAACAGCCTTTCCCGCAGCTTGCGGGAAGTACCCCAGCGGCCCTCGCGGCCGCTGAAGGGAGAGGTATTCACGGCGAAGGTCATACGCACCGTCGGCTCCTCGACATGAATGGTGGGCAGCGCAAGCGGATACTCGGGATCGGCCAACGTTTCTCCGATTCGAGCCTCCTCCAATCCCGCCAGCACCACGATTTCCCCGGCGTCGGCGCTTTCGACTTCGACGCGCTCCAATCCTTGATACAGGTAGAGGTAACGCGCTTCAATGGGGATGATCTGGCCATCGTGCGTGATGCGGGCCAACGGCGCGCCGGCGTTCAGCGTACCGGCAGCAATCCTTCCCGATGCCGTCACACCGCGGTAGGAATCATAGCCCAGCGTGGTCACGAGCATCTGGAACGGCGCCTGTGGATCGACATGCGGCGCCGGGATGCGGCGTAATATGGCCTCGAACAGCGGCTGCAGATTGGGTCCCAAATCGAACGTGGTTCCCGCCTGCCCTTCGATCGCATTGGTGTAGATGACCGGAAAGTCGGCCTGCTCGTCCGTCGCACCCAATTGGATGAACAGATCGAAAGTCTGGTCCAACGCCCGATTCGGATCTGCCCCCCTGCGGTCCACCTTGTTGATCACCACCACAGCACGAAGCCCCATCTCCAACGCCTTGCGCAAGACGAAGCGCGTCTGCGGCATCGGCCCCTCAGCCGCGTCGACCAGCAGCAGCACGCCATCCACCATGTTCAAGACCCGCTCGACCTCGCCACCGAAATCAGCGTGCCCAGGGGTATCCACGATATTGATTTTCACCTGTTCGCCAATCGCTTCATCGAAAATAGAAATCGACGTGTTCTTGGCCAGAATGGTGATCCCTCGTTCGCGCTCGAGTTCGTTTGAATCCATCACCCGCTCGACCACTTGCTGGTTCTCGCGGAAAATCTTGGCCTGCTTCAACATCCCATCGACCAGCGTGGTCTTGCCGTGGTCGACGTGGGCGATGATGGCGATGTTGCGCAATTCTTTTCGTTCGACGTTCATTTCTCGATACAACCTCGATCCAGTTGACGATCGCAAACAAAGACCCCGGCTTTGAATCGCCGAGGTCGGTTCATTGCTGGGAGAATCATATCAGACGCGGCCTGCTTTGTGAAGCTCGACATTCTCTGATTTCAAGCTTCCTGGAGATGGGCTTCAAATTCACGGAAGCAAGACCTCCGTCATCGTTCTCGGCCTTGACAAACCCGAACATTTATCATATACATAGGCCAACATGTTTACCTATGTCGTTCCTGCCCCACGTTCCCGTCGTTCGCGCCGGACCTTCGGTCTGGTACTTGGGGTTGCTGAACGACATTAATTTCAATTCGCGTCATGCCCCGCCAGACCGCAAAATGGGTCTGGCGGTTTTTTTTTGGAGGATCGATGATTAAAGTCGGCGTAATTGGCGCCACGGGCTACACCGGATTGGAGCTGATCCGGCTGCTCGTCCATCATCCACAGGTCAATCTGTGTTTCGCCACCTCGAAGTCGCGCGCGGGCGAACGTCTTCCAGCGGTGTTCCCTTCCGCACCGGACGTGCCGCTGATCGATCCCGCAGAGGCACCTTTGAAGGACACGCAGGCCGTCTTCCTCTGCCTGCCGCACGCCGAATCGGCGCAGGTTGCCGTGCAGGCGCTGGATGCAGGCGTTCGCGTCGTCGACCTCAGCGCCGACTTCCGCCTGCGGGACGCCAAAACCTACCAGAAATGGTACGGCGTGGAACACCCTGCTCCAGAGCTGCTGCAGGAAGCAGTTTACGGGCTGACGGAAGCCGTACGCGCCGATCTGCCGGGTGCGAGGCTGGTCGCCAACCCGGGATGCTATCCGACCAGCGTGCTGCTGGCGCTCAAACCGCTGCTCGATGAAAACGCCATCCACAGCACGGTCATCGTCGACTCGAAATCGGGCGTCTCCGGCGCCGGGCGCAAGCCGAAGCAGACGACTCACTTCGTCGAAGTCGACGGCAATCTTTCGCCGTATAACGTCGGCCGCGCCCATCGCCACCTTCCCGAGATGGAACAAGCCGTCGCCTGGTGGACGGACGACGCGCCGGCGTTGATCTTCTCGCCGCACCTCGTCCCCGCCCCGCGCGGTCTGCTTTCCACGATTTACGTTCATCTCGACTCGAGTTGGGACGAGAAAAAAGTGCGCCAGCTCTACGATCGGATCTATGGGAACGAAGCGTTCATTCACGTGTTGTCACAAGGTGAGGCTGCGACCTACGCGCACGTCAACCACACCAACCGCTGCGCCATCGGCCTGACGATGACCGAAGGTGTGCTCATCCTCACCTCGGCGATCGACAACCTGATCAAAGGCGCTTCCGGCCAGGCGGTGCAGAACATGAACGCCATGTTCGGCATCGATGAAACTGCCGGATTACCGGGCTAAACCGAGGGCTGCAATCATGCGCGTGATCAAGATCGGCGGAAACGAACTCGACAAAACGGATTTCATGCCCAACTTCGCCCAAGTATTACGTGACATGGAAGAACCCATTATCGTCGTACACGGCGGCGGCAAGGCGGTCGACGAACTGCAGCAGCGCCTGGGACAGGAAACGGTCAAGATCCAGGGCATGCGCCGCACCAACGCCGAAACGCTGCACACGGCATTGATGGTGCTCTGCGGCCTGGTGGGCAAGCAGCTCGCCGCCGCGTTGTTGAATGCCGGAGTCGACGCCGTCAGCCTGTGCGGGGTGGATGGTGCTCTGCTGCGGGTGAAGAAACTGGAGATCCCCGAAGGAGACCTGGGCTACGTGGGAGAAATCATCTCCGTGCGCGCCGATTTGTTGACGGACTTGCTGGCGCAGGGCATCACCCCCGTGATCGCCCCAATTTCTCTCGGCACGGACGGACAGATCTACAACGTCAACGCCGACCAGGCGGCGAGTGCCATCGCCGTGGCGATCCGGGCCGAACACATCGATTTCGTCTCCAACGTACCCGGCGTGATGGTCGATGGGGAAATCCTCGCTCGCCTCACCCGGGAAGAAGCCGGGCAGCTTATGGACAGCGGCGCGATCAACGGCGGCATGGTCCCCAAAGTACAGGCGGCGCTGGACGTATCCGGGAAAGGCATTCCCAACGTGCGCATCGTCGATCTGAACGGACTCGAGCAGGATCGCGGTACGACGTTCACGATCCCGGATTCCCGATCCGCGAGCACGACCCTTTTGAATGAAGGTGCCCCATGAAACCAAGTGAGATTCCGCAAGCAGAAGCCCGATATATCGTTCCGACTTACTCCCGACCCGACGTCGTCTTCATCCACGGTGAAGGTGTGTATTTGTTCGACAGCGAGGGGAAACGCTATCTGGATTGGGTCAGTGGAATTGCCGTGACTGCCCTGGGTCACAGCGATCCCGAGTGGGTGCAGGCGGTCAGAGACCAGGCCGGCAAGCTGACACACGTCAGCAACCTGTACCACACCGCACCCCACGTCGAACTCGCCCAGCGCCTGGTGGAATCGTCCTTCGCCGACCGCGTGTATTACTGCAATTCGGGCGCCGAAGCGAACGAAGCGGCGCTCAAATTTGCCCGCAAATGGGCCGGTGTGCATTTTGGTGCGAGTAAAAAACACATCGTGGCCTTCGAGCACTGCTTTCACGGCCGCACGTACGGCGCACTCTCGCTCACCTACAAAGCCAAATACCGCATGCCCTTCGCACCCCTCCTGCCGGACATCAGTTTCATACCGTTGAACGACATCGAGGCCGCCCAGCACGCCATCGGAGAAACGACCTGCGCCGTGTTTATCGAACCCTTGCAAGGTGAAGGCGGCATACATGCGGCGGAAGGCGTATTCTTGAGCGAGCTGCGGTCGCTGTGCAACGCCCACGAGGCGCTGCTCGTCTACGATGAGGTGCAGTGTGGGCTGGGTCGCACGGGATACCTGTGGGCGCACGACGCCCACGGCGTAAATCCGGACATCATGACTCTCGCCAAACCACTCGCCGGCGGTTTGCCCATCGGCGCCACGTTGGTCACCGAGGAGATCGCCAAAACGATCCGGGTGGGCGACCACGGCAGCACGTTTGCCGCCGGGCCGCTCGTCTGCCGCGCCGCCCAGGTGGTCTTCGACCGCATCTCCCGGCCGGAATTCCTGCAGGCAGTTCGCAGCAAGGGCGAAAAAGTAATGAGTCAATTAACGAAAGTCGACTCAGATCACATCCTGGACGTGCGCGGGTCGGGATTGCTCATCGGCGTCGAATTCGATCAACCGGTCAAACCTTTGATCGACGCAGCGCGCGGACGGGGCTTGTTGGTCGTCAACGCTGGAGAAAACGTGCTGCGGATCTGCCCACCGCTGGTTATCAGCGACGAGGAGCTCGAAGAAGGAATGGAAACTCTTGGCGACTGCATCGCCGACTTGTGAGGTATAGGAGAACTGGAATGAAAAACACCCGACCGGGGAAACTCAAGGATGCGGAGGGGATCGCAAGGTTGGTTGACGTTCATGCCCGCAACGGCAAAATCCTGCCGCGCTCGCTGGAAGCCATCCGGGAAAGCATCGATGATTGGGTCGTGGTCAACGGCAGCGACTCGATCGTTGCTTGCGGCTCGCTATATTTCTACAGCCCACACCTTGCAGAAGTGCGTTCCCTGGTCGTCGATGAAAGCACGGAAAGAGTAGGACTGGGTTCGGCCATCGTGGGTGCGTTGATCGATGAGGCGCTGCGGCGCGGCGTGCATACCCTGTTTGCGCTGACGCGCGTGGCGCCCTTTTTCGAACGCCTCGGCTTCACCCGCAGCGATAAGAACTGGTTCCCCGAAAAAATCTGGAAGGACTGCGCACTCTGTTCGGTGCAAGACCAATGCGACGAGAGCGCCGTCGTTCTCCACCTGAGTGATATGCGCCCACCCAACCATGGGAGCTCACATACAAAAACTGGAGGTCAAAATGCCCAAACCAAAAATCAATAAAGCCGTATTGGCCTATTCCGGCGGCCTGGACACATCGGTCATCGTTCCCTGGTTGCGTGAGAACTACGGCTGCGAAGTGATATGTTTCTGCGCCGACGTCGGTCAGGGTGAGGAACTCGGCGGACTGGAAGAGAAAAGTACCGCATCCGGAGCCACCAAGTTGGTGAAAAAAGACTTGCGCGAGGAGTTCGCCCGTGATTTTCTCATGCCCATGGTTCAATCCGGCGCGGTGTACGAATCGCAGTATTTGCTGGGAACATCGATCGCCAGGCCGCTGATCGCCAAATGGCAGGTCGCTGTGGCCGAGGAGGAAGGCGCGGATGCAGTTGCGCACGGCTGCACGGGCAAGGGCAACGACCAAGTGCGCTTCGAATTGAGCTACAAGGCCCTCAATCCCACTCTGAAGGTGATCGCGCCCTGGCGTGAGTGGGACATTCGTTCACGGGAGGACGCCTTGGCATTCGCCAAGAAACACAACGTGCCTGTGGCCGCCAAATCCGGATCGATGTACAGCCGCGATCGAAACCTATGGCATCTCTCCCACGAAGGCGGCTTGCTCGAAAATCCGGCGAACGCGGCCGAGGAAGATATCTTTCAATGGACCACCGCACCGGAGCAGGCTCCCGACGAAGCGGAAGAAGTCGAAATTCGCTTCGAGGCCGGCGTGCCCGTTTCGGTGAACGGTGATTCGCTTTCTCCGGCGGCGCTGATCGAACGCCTCAACGAACTCGGCGCACGCCACGGCGTCGGCCGGGTGGATCTGGTCGAAAACCGGTTGGTGGGAATGAAGTCGCGCGGCGTATATGAAACGCCCGGCGGTACGATTCTCTACACCGCCCATCGAGAGTTGGAATCGCTGTGCCTGGATCGTGACACGCTGCACTTCAAACAGCAGGTCGCCCTGCGCTACGCCGAATTGGTCTACTTCGGTAAATGGTTCACCAACCTGCGCCGGGCGATTCAGGCGTTCATCAGCGAAACGCAGCGCAACGTCACCGGCTGGACGCGTGTGAAGTTGTATAAAGGCAACGTCACCGTTCTGGGCCGCTACAGTGAAAACAGTCTCTACCGGGAAGATTTCGCCACCTTTGGCCAGGATGACGTGTACAATCAAAAGGACGCCGAAGGATTCATCAACCTCTTCGGACTGCAGATGAAGGTGCAGGCGATGCTGGGCATCCCCTTCGACGATGAAACGCGCCTGACGGCGCCCAATTATTCCAAGTTCAAGAGGGACTAGATGAAACGCATTCCAAACGGCAGTGTCACCTCACCGAAGGGGTTTCGATCCGGCGCCGCGACCTGTGGGTTGAAGGACAAAGGCGCCATGGACGTGGCGCTGATTCTCTCCGACTACGAGTGCAGCGGCGCGGGTGTGTTCACACGCAACGAAGTCGTCGCTGCGCCGGTGGTCGTCGATCGACAGACGTTAGCCGACGATCCGACAAAATTGCGCGGAGTAGTCGCGAATGCCGGGATCGCAAACGCTTGCACCGGCCCGAAAGGGTTGGAAGCCTGCAAACGCATGCGAGAACTGGCCGCGGTATGCGCTGGATGCGCCCCCGAACAGATGCTGGTGCTCTCCACCGGCGTGATCGGCGTGCAGCTCGATTTGGAAAAAATCGCCGTCGGGATCGAACACGCATGCCGGCATCTTTCGGCGAACAACGGAAAAGATACCGCCCGCGCCATCATGACCACCGACACGCGCCCGAAACACACCGCGGTCAGCGCGGACCTTCCGGGCGGCAAGGTGACGATCGGAGGCATCGCCAAGGGTTCGGGCATGATCCATCCGAACATGGCCACCATGCTGGTGGTACTCACTACCGATGCGGCCGTTCCGTCCGATGCGCTCGATGGACTGTTGAGAGCCGCCGTGGATCGATCCTTCCACCACATCTCTATCGACGGCGACACCAGCACCAACGACACGGTGCTCCTCCTGGCCAACGGCGCCAGCGGCGTGGCGTTGAACGACGATGCATCCAGGTCGGCTTTCGAAGAAATACTCGATGCGATATGCATCGAACTGGCGCAGGCCATCGTGCGCGATGGCGAGGGCGCATCGAAGTTCATCACCCTGCAGGTATGCGGAGCCCGCACGCAGGATGAAGCCTTGCGCCTGGCTCGTACCATCGCCACATCCCCGCTGGTCAAGACCGCCTTCGCCGGCGGCGATCCCAACTGGGGACGCATTCTTGCCGCCGCCGGCAGGGCGAACGTATCTCTGGACTCCGAAAGTCTGGCACTGTGGATCGGGAACGGTAAGAGCGATGATTTTCAATTGGTCGATAAAGGCATACCTCTCGAGTACGATGAAAGCCAGGCCGAAGCGATCTTCAAGGAAAGCGAAATCAACGTACGCCTCGACCTTGGATTGGGCAAAGCCGACACGACCGTTTGGACATGCGATTTGACTCACGAGTACGTCTCGATCAACGCCGACTACCGGACCTGAACAAAGCGTACGATCGCATCGTAATTTCATTCGCGGCGAGGATATCCACGCCGCATAAAAAGGGTCAATAACCATGAAACTGTGGGGCGGACGAATGTCCAAGCCGACCGATCAGCTCGTTCAGCAGCTCAATGCCAGCTTCCCCTTCGACGTGCGTCTGTACCGCGAGGACATCCTCGGCAGCCAAGCCTGGGCGCGCGCCCTCGCCAAGGCGGGTGTGATCAGCAAGGAAGAATCCAAGACCCTGGTAGATGGACTAGAATCGATCCTGCAGGAATTCCAGGCCGGTGAGTTCGAGGCCGTGGAAAGCGATGAGGACATCCATACCGCCGTCGAACGCAGATTGACGGAAATCGTCGGATCGCTGGCCGGAAAACTACATACCGGCCGCAGCCGCAACGACCAGGTGGCGACGGATTTTCGCCTGTGGATTATGGGTGCCACCGAGCAACTCGATCAGTCAACCAACGATCTCTGTCAGGCGATGCTGGAAAACGCCGCACGCGATCTGTCGACACCGATGCCTGGCTACACGCACTTGCAGCACGCCCAGGTAGTCACCTGGGGACATTGGATGCTTTCCCACGTATGGGCGTTGATCCGCGACCGCGGACGGTTGGCTCGAGCACACGCTTCCGCCGCGGTACTGCCGCTGGGCTCGGGTGCCCTGGCGGGCACCTCTTTCCCCATCGACCGCGCTGCGCTGGCCAAAGACCTGGGCTTCGGGAATATAACCCAGAACAGCATCGACGCCGTCTCCGATCGCGACTTCGCGCTCGATTTCCTTTACGCCTGCAGCATGATAGGTATGCATCTCAGCCGGCTGGCAGAGTCGCTGATCCTCTTCAACACCCCGGAGTTCGGCTTCATCGAGATCGACGACGCCTATGCTACCGGATCGAGCCTCATGCCGCAAAAGAAAAATCCCGACCCACTCGAGCTTGCACGGGGTAAAACGGGACGCCTGATCGGCAACCTGACGGGTCTGCTGGCAACGCTGAAAGGACTGCCCTCTGCCTACGATAAAGATCTTCAGGAGGACAAGGAACCCGCCTTCGATTCATACGACACCCTCAGCCTGCTGCTCCCCGTGCTCACAGGCTTGATCCAAACTCTGAAACTGCATCCGGAACGCACGCAGGAGAGGTTGAGTGCCGATCTGTTTGCCACCGATCTGGCCGACTATCTTGTAGGAAAAGGAGTGCCGTTTCGTGAGGCGCACGCGTTGGTCGGAAAAGCGGTGCGCCTGGCCGTGGCAAACGAGACGTCATTGGAGGATCTGGCGCTCGAGGATTATCGCTCCATCAGCGAGTATTTCGCAGCCGACGTCGCCGATATTTTCGACATTATCGCCTCACTCAACCGCAGGATCGCGACTGGCGGAACCTCTGCAACTGCGCTGAAAGCGCAGTTAAAAGCGGCGGAGAAAGCGCTGCGGTGAGTTGGTCCACAAACAAGGATTGAATCTGTAAGCTACACAATAAACAGGTGTTAGTTGAAGGTCAACAGTTGAAACAGGACCACGCCCACAGCTAATGCCGCAGCCACGACAACGTTCGCCCACCCGACTGTCCCTGTTCGCACTTCCACTATCCGCCGCAAGAGCGGTTGTAATGGTTTATTCAGCAGGACCACGATGACTGCGAGCAATAAAGAAAATATCAGTGGGATGAGGTTTTCTTGAGAAAGCTCGGGAGAGATGATCGCTGCAAGCACCCAACGAAGGAGCATGAAGGAAACCATTCCTCCGGCCACAACGGCGAATTTCCTGTCGATCGAATCCTGCGGCGAGAGATTCACCAAAGGCAGCAGCCATCCGAGCACGGCGATCCCGGCGATCAAGAGGAAGATACCGAAACCCAAAACGACGGCAAATGGAACCCCCCATTCAACGATCAACGCCGCGTCGCCGCCGGGTGTGAGGTTGCCCAGAGAGAAGGTCACCCCTTCCTGGAGCATCGCAACCGGTCCCCACAGCAGAAACGGAAAGTTCGCCGGGCGTCTTCGAGACCACAGCAACGATAACACCGTCACCCCGAGCAGCAAATTGAAAAGCGGTCCCGCAGCCGAGGTGGCGCCCCGGATCGCCCGGGGGGACGACGATCCGAGCGTTCTCGAGCCCCCGAACGGATCGAGGATCATACCTGCCTCGTATCCATAGGCGCGGTGTGCCAGAAGATGCCCGAGTTCATGCACCGCTTCGCCGAGACAAAATACGAAAGTGAAGGAAGCGAAGAGGAACAACACCGGTTTGAGTATCGATTTCCGATTCGAAAGCGACAGATCCTCCAGCATGGTCTCCGTAACCCCTCTCGAAAATGAGTACGAGGAATTCAACTCAGCAAGTAGACGGGCTCATACGCTGGCGTCACACATGGCAACAGGTCATGGTTACTGCTCTCTCTCGGCTTAAGTGTACTCATTCCGAGCGCGTTGACCGGTCGAGCCAATCGGGAATTCCCTGCGGGGAGGACCGATCCTCGAGAGAGTGCCCGGAATCTGATGTCAGCGTCTCGGCAATGATCGAACTTGCCGCCGGGATAAACACCCAGAAATCCCAGATCAACAGCCCGAGGACAATGGGTATCAGGACGAGCTCGACGCTGAGGATGCGGATCAGTTCGTCCGCCGCATAGCCCTTCAAGCTCATTATCCACGCAATTACGCACAGCAGGAATGGGAAAAGAAAAACAAACGCGATTGCGAGTTTTGAAAACATACCCAATTGATATTCGAGTGCAATGTCGGAATCGGCGCCGTCCGTCTGAATAAAGCCGATGACGTTGTACTGAAAGCGACGGCCCCAAAGACCCATGCGGAAGCGAGTGACTCTCGTTGAAGCTTTTTCGATTTTGAATTGGCTGAAAACGATCGTCGTTTCGAGTCGAAAAATGCCCCTTCCCTTGCTTCTGGGAAACAGCCGTCTTTGGACGAGCTGCTCGAGGTGTTGGACGCATTGCGATGGTGGAGAGGCGTCGTAAATCTATGTTTTCGCATTCAAAAATCCAGATGCATAAACATCGAGTATGGCAAGGGGCGAATCCATGATCGTTCGTCACGATAATACCGATTCCGGCGAAGCGTCAAGAACTATCTGCGGGTTGCTCGAGCTTACGGCGCGACCGGCTCTGGCTCCTCATTGGGCCAGCGCGCGACGGTATATTTCGTGAGCAGTACGCCCACGATCAGAGCGATCCAGAGCAACCCGAACAACATTACTTCTTTTATGGTTCCTTCTGCGCCGGGCGTATTTTGCACCAGGTTGATGAAGATATCATGTACGTAATGAAAGACGATCGCCGGAAGCAGAGAACCCGTTTTCAGGATGACGTAGGTGAAGAGCAATCCCATGAAGAAGATGCTGGCCAAATCCACGACCATGTGTAAATTGAATTCCGCCAGATCGAAGTGCGCGATGGCAAACAACACCGCCGCCAAGATCACCGCCCTACGCTCCGGGAATATACGCAGGAACAGTACCAAAATGATGCCCCGGAAGAATACTTCTTCCCAGATGCCCCGCGTGAGTCCTTTGACCCAACGCAGCGCAGGCACGGTACTCCAGTCGAGCACAAAGTGCCTGGTGATCAGCGATGCCAAGAGGATGCTGCCCAACGTCAGCGCGGCGAGCAACAGGCCCAGCAGAATGTTACGGACGACCGGTTTCATCGGCAGCAGGCGGATGTCGTAGCAGTATTCCCGCAGCGATTTGCGGCCGTTGGGCAGGCCGATGACGTATGGCATGAGAACCAGCGCAAGGATGCCCAGGGCAACGAAGTAGAGCAAAGCGGGCACGTAGGTCCCAGGCAGCCTCTCCAATACCCCAAGTAACAAGTAAACCACGGCGGTTAACGCGATAGCAGGTCTGGGATGTTTCGCCAGTACGGCGTTGTATTCGCTCTGATTTTCCCTCATGATGATATCCCTCCCAAGCTAACCGATAACCGCAACTAGCATATCACGGAATAATTTTCCAGAAACTGTAATCCACACCAGCGGGAAATGGGAATTCTATTATCGTGCCGCCCTCTTTTCACTCTTCGATCCCCAGTTCTTTAACAAAATTAGAAAAGCCAACTCGTTCGGAAAAGCCGTTCTTGGCGTAGAACTGCCGGGCGTAGGATTCGGCGCTTCGACGGTTGTTGAGCATCAGACGCTGAGCGCCTCTGGATTTGGCCTCATCCTCCACAGCCTGCAGCAGCGCCCGGCCCAACCCCCTGCCGCGAGCGTACGAGGCGACGATCAGATCCGAGATGTACCCCTCCAGCCCATGGACCGCGGGAAAGGGGATCCAGTGGACGACGAGATACCCAAGCGCCTTGCCGTTTGTCCCTCGCGCGACGGAAACACTTCGTTTCTGAGGATCGTCGAGGCAAGCCTTAAGCTGCGTTTCGGCTTCAATAGAAACCGTATCCAAATCCTGGGACGCGCTTTTCTCCGCCTGGAATTCGACGATGATTTTGGCGATCTCTGGGATGTCTTCCAGTGTGGCTCTATCGATCATTACCCCTCCGATTATCCTTTTGGTCTACATGCCTGCTGCGCCGACCATTTTAGAAAATATATGATGATTTGATCTCTGGATGCGGGCGATCGATCCGGTTGAAGATTCTCCTGGCAAGATAGCAGAGTGTTATTCCGCCTCACAAATCCGCTTCAGTTCATGAAATTCCGCTTCTATATCTTCGAGTAGACTTGCCTTCATTTTCTTACCGATGAACAAGCTGATGACGTTCATGGGGAACTTCCAGCGAATATCGATCTTCGTAGATACCTTACTTCCCTTTGCAGTTTTCTTAACCACATAAATCACATCGAACTCATGAATCCGGCTTTCGATATGGAATCCGATGCGATCACCTTCGACGTACTCCGTGATGCGACCATGCATTTCCAATTCACTGCCGTCTTCTTCGATGGTTTCTTTGAACGTCGTTCCTATTTTTTCCGGCGTTTCGATGAGGATCTCTCCCCCTCTTACGTTTTTCTGCCACTGCATGGCCTTGTCCGGATCCGCGATCCATGGAAAAACCTGCTCTGGAGGCCTCGATATCTCGATCCCGTGTTCGATGTTCATGCGGTTTTACCTGTCATCCAAAGATTCCAGTGTGAATGCCTCTCTCACCAGCCCAATTCGATGCGCTTCTCATCGGCTTTTTCGATGCTGCGCCGTGTCCATTCCGGCACATCCGACGAAAGGATGACTTCCTGCGGCGTCATCCAGTGCAAACTCCCCACCTCGCCCGCATCTCCGATACTCGGGGTTCCGCTGCGGTATTTGCAAAGAAAAACGACATCGACGACGGGAAACCCGTCGTCCGTGGAAAATGCGACGCTTTCGATGTATTCCATCTCGTCTTCGATCTCGACCGTGACCTCCTCCAGGATTTCACGACGCAGCGTGGTTTCCAGGATGTCGTCTTGATCCGGATTCCCGAAAAATTCAACTTTCCCGCCGACCAACGTGAGGGCCCCAGGAGCATGGCTTTCCGCTTCTCCGCGAACAACCAACAGGTAACGACCTTCTTTGAAAATAGCGCCTTCGACGTTCACGACATGCCGGTACGAGTCCATTGGGAGAATTCCAATTCCGAACTATTGACTTCTGTCAGGTCAATCGAGAGTTGTTCTGCCCACGGCTGACGCAGCAGATTCTATTTCGCCGGAGTCAGTACCTTTTCCATTTTGATCAACTGCAAGGGCACACCATCCAGATCATGCTCGATGGCGCCGGCTTTCTCATACCCGAGTTTGCGATAAAAGCCTTCAGCCGTTAAACCAGAAAGAAGGTAAATCCGCCGCAGTCGACGATCGAGAGCGTAGGCTTCAATTGCAGCCATCAACTTCCTGCCGACTCCGTTCCCGTGCTTTTCGACGGCGACGAACACGTTTCGAACGCGATCGCCGTCCAATGATGCCGTACCTACGATCACTTCCCCATCGACGCCAACGAGTGTATACCCGTTACGGGCCAGATCCTGAATCCGCTCCGGCGTGTGGGAAGGGATCAAGGCTTCGATGACCCGGGGCGAATAATCGCGGATATTCACGAGCTTCAGATTTCGAACGATCAAGCGGCTCAATCGCTCTGCATCGTCCGGAGAAAACTGTCTTACATGCATGATTTCGATATATTCATAACGACCGTATCTCGTTGACTTATAGAATCTTCCCATCGCTACTCATGGGGAAGAACTTGATCTATTCCGACCTCCCCAAAGCCATTCCACAACTGCAGGCGCTCTTCGATTGTATCTCTATCTTCGATGAAGAGAACTCGCGACTCGATAAGTCGCGGATAGAATTCCGGACTGAAATAAATAACTCTTGTCACAGGACTGCTTGGTGCGATCTCAATCGTTGAAGTGTCTACGTTCGGATTAAGCTCGACATCGGCTCTAACGACGTACCCCGCCAGCGGATATACAAAAACGACCTCGATCCATCGCCGGTATTCAGTCTTTTTATATCTCAGCCAGAATTCATCCGGTTCCCCCAGCAGATTGAATATCTCGTCGAGTGAAAAAGTGTCATAGGTCTGGAAACTCATTGCCCCAACGAGATCATCGACAGGATAGAGATAGCCTCCAGATTCCTGGACCGGATGCATGAACGACCACCGAATTGCTCTTTCTCTCGGTTTGCCGACTTCTTGAATTCCGCCTACTTTTGGCGTATCGACGAGAATATCGACCGCCTCCCACGTCTTGGTCTCACCGGGACTTATACCGTTCCAGCAAGGTGGCGCGCACTTTTCATCGGAAAGCAGCACCGAAGGTCCTTGTCGGGACAGGAAAAACAAAAGCCCGGCAGCCCCGAAAATGAAGATGCAGAGGATGATTACAATGTGGAACAAGTTATAGTCACTGATTTCGAATCGGTTCATTAGTGACACCATCTTCAAATGCGGGACTCACGAGTGTTGATGCAGTATTTATCTGCCTGTTACTGCAGCTCCAAACGAATCCCACCCAGAAACTTGGCGATAAGATTGTAGAGCCAGGCCCCGACGAGACCCTGGAAAAAACCGATGATGCCGTAGAGGAATGGCATGACGAGGATGGAGCCGACGCCAAACATCACCGACATTATCGAGGAATCACCGAAGTAATCTCCGAAGTAAGCGCTGGTTGCCATAGAAACGACGATCGTGAACAATCCCATCAGAAGCCCCAGGATAAAACCCATTACCCCCAATATCTTCCCGGCCGATAGTGGACCGATACGTTTTAATTCCATGAATTCCTCCTGCATCTCAAGTGATTGAAGAGACTTATCCCTTGACTGCTATTCAATCATATCTTAATACTACATATCCCGTATCCCACAATTCAATCGAGATCGTCGCGTAAGCTGTGTGTCTCCCCCAGGTAGCAGTGCTTCATCTCCGCCTGCGCCTTATCCGTTTCCCAAAGCAGCAGGATACGCAGCACCATCGTCATGCTTCCCGGCACGGCCATTTCCTGAAAGCAAAGCAACCCGGGTTGGGTCCAACCGATCAAGCGTGCGGCTTCTGCGGGAAAAGCGGCGTTCAAATCCGGCGTAGCCGAGAACATGATCGAAATGACGTTTTCCTCGACGAGTTCATTGCGTTCGATCAAGGCTCGCAGTAAGTCCTGCGTGGCTGAAAAGATAGATTCCTTGGTGTTTTCCGGGACGCGCACCGCGCCCCGCAAAGCTCGTGTCGCCATCGTATTTCCTTTTTAGATGATGTGATGATGTTAACCTGCCTCGCAGGGAGCCAGTAATTCGATTTCAAGCCTGCCCGGCCGATGTTTTCCAATGATGACGGGGATAAGCACCGAGCACGCGGAACATCGTGGAGAGAGCCTCCAATGCCTCCAGCGCCTCACCCACCGCCTGTTGCTGCGGAGAACCGGCGAAGTCCAAATAAAACAGGTATTCCCAGGGTTTACCCACAATGGGCCGTGATTCGATCTTGGTCAGATCGATGCCCCGCGCAGCGAAGGTGTGTAAGCCCTCGTACAAAGCTCCGGGGCGGTTGTGCAAGGCGAAAGCGATGGAAGTCTTGGCGTCGTCCCCCGGATCGACGGCCGTCTTCTTCAAGCCCAGAAAACGCGTGTAGTTGGCCGTATCGCTTTCGATTCCTTCGGCAAGGATGTGCATGCCATAGACTTCCGCCGCTCGATGAGAAGCGATGGCCGCCGCATCACGCCGCCCTTCCTCCGAAATGATGCGTGCGCTTCCGGCGGTATCGTAGGCAGAGACGATCTCCACCTCCGGATGCTGCTCCAACCACTGGCGGCACTGCGCCAGCGCCTGCGGATGGGAGAGGATCTGGCGCAGGTCACCCACCTCCACGCCCGGCAAAGCTAACAGACAATGGCGCACGCGCAGATGATATTCGGCAACGATGTGGAGCTTGTATTGCAGCAGCAGGTCATAATTTCGGTATACGCTTCCCGCAAGCGAGTTTTCGATGGGGATCAATCCCTGATCCGCTTTGCCTTCTTCGACCGTAATGAACACTTGCTCAAAAGTGGGACAGGGCACAGGCTCGACTTGGGGTCCAAAAAGAGCCAGCGCCGCTTCCTCGCTGTAAGCGCCCAATTCACCTTGAAATGCGATCGATGTCATGCTGGTCTTTCAACCTCCCCTTTTACAATCCGGCGAACGCGATCGCCTCACGACCCAAGACGAGCGCAGACTGAATCGCCCATGGCCTGCGTGGATAAATCACCGTCCAGATCTGCCGTGCGATCCCCGGCTTCGATGGCAGCCGAAACGGCGGATTCGACCGCCTGCGCCTCTTCCTCCATTCCCAGCGAGTGGCGCAGCAGCATGGCCGCACTGAGGATCGTGCCCAGCGGATTGGCGATGCCTTTCCCGGCGATGTCCGGCGCAGAGCCGTGGATCGGCTCGTAAACGCCCAAAGTGCCCTCCCCCAATGAAGCGCTGGGCAGCATGCCCAGCGAACCGGTGAGCACGGAGGCTTCGTCGCTGAGGATGTCCCCGAACATGTTTTCAGTGACGATCACGTCGAAACTGGCAGCATTGGCGATCATGCGCATGGCCGCCGAATCGACCAGTTGGTCTTCGAATTCGACTGCGGGGAACTCCGCCGCCACCTCGTGCGCGATCTGGCGCCACAGCCGTGAACTTTCCAGGACGTTGGCCTTGTCCACGGATGTAACCTTGCGCCGGCGCCCTTGCGCCAGTCGAAATGCAAGCTCGACGATGCGCCGGATTTCGACTTCATTGTAAACCAGCGTGTCGATGGCCTGCGTCAGACCGTCGATCTGTTTGCGCGTACGCGGTTCGCCGAAATACAAACCGCCGGTCAGTTCGCGCACGATGAGCAGATCCACGCCGCGCACTCTCTCTTCACGCAGCGGAGAGGCATCGATCAACGCCGGATAGGCGAATACTGGGCGCAGATTGGCGAACAATCTCAAATCATAGCGCAGCTTCAGGATCCCTTGCTCGGGGCGCACGGCTGCTTGCGGATCGTCCCACTTCGGGCCGCCCACAGCTCCCAACAACACCGCATCGGCTTGCTTGCATGCCGCAAGCGTCTCGTCGCTCAGGGCAATGCCCGTGGCATCGATGGCCGCACCGCCAATCAAATGTCCCTCGAATTCAAAATCATGCCCGAAGCGTTCGGCCACCGTTTCCAGGACCTTTCGGCCTTCACGAACGACCTCCACACCGATCCCATCGCCGGGCAGTTCAACAATTTTCTTATGCATGATATTGGCTCCACGTGACGCGGGAAACACCCCCATCGGATCCGGTGTTCAGACCCGTGGAAGCGGAGCGCTTCAACCTCCTCATTATAATTTTCGATTCAAACCCTCGGGCGATCAACCCCCCGATGGGTATTCCGCAATCATCAAGCCGTACTCGACGCTGTCGGCCAGTGCCAGCCAGGACGCCTCGATGATGTTCGCCGAGGCCCCTACCGTGCTCCAACTGGAATTTTCGTTGCGCGTGTCGATGAGCACGCGCGTCGTGGCCGCAGTGCCGCTGTTGCCATCCAGGATACGCACCTTGTAATCCGTCAATTGGAACTGGCGCAATGCGGGATAAACCGGAATGAGCGCCTTGCGCAGTGCAGCGTCCAGGGCATTCACCGGTCCGTTGCCCTCCGCGGCGGTATGCAGCACCTCCCCTTCGACAGACACTTTTACCGTCGCTTCGGCAAACGTACCGCGACCCTGTCGGTGTTCGACCATGACGACGAAATCGATGAGCTTGAACGGCGGCTCGTACCCGGGTTCCTGGCGTTTCAACATGATCCCCACCGAAGCCTCTGCGGCTTCGAACGAGAAACCCCTCGCTTCGAGGTCCTTGATGCGCTCGAGTATCTGACCGATTTCTCCGTTCTCGCCCACCTCGATGCCCAATATCTCGGCGTGGCTGAGTAAATTGCCGCGTCCCGAAAGTTCGCTCACTACCACACGCATCTGATTGCCCACCAGTTCCGGCTCGATGTGCTGGTAGGAATATATGTTGCGGCGCATGGCGGCGGCGTGGATGCCGCCTTTGTGGGCGAAGGCGCTGCGGCCCACGTATGCCATGTGTTCGTCGGGAGAGAGATTGGCGACTTCGGATACGAATCCGGAAACGTCGTACATTTCTTTTAGTTTGCCTTCCGGCAAGCAACGGCAGCCCATTTTCAATTCGAGATCGGGAATGATGGTACACAGATTGGCGTTGCCGCAGCGTTCGCCGTAGCCGTTGATCGTCCCCTGAATCTGACTCGCTCCGGCCCGCACAGCGGTCAACGTGTTGGCCACGGCCAACTCGCTGTCGTTGTGCGTGTGAATTCCGAGCGTCACGTCCAGCTTCTGTCCAACGGCAGTAACGACGTCCTCTATAAACCACGGCAGCGAACCGCCATTCGTGTCACACAGCACCACGGTTTCCGCTCCACCGCGTTCGGCGGCGCGCAGGATTTCCAGGGCGAATTCAGGATCGTCCTTGTAACCGTCGAAGAAATGCTCCGCGTCAAAAATGACCCGCCGGCCCTTGCTGCGCAGATAGGCGATGCTCTCTTCAATCATGCGGAAATTCTCATCCACAGTAGTTCGCAGCACTTCTTCCACGTGCAGCGTCCAAGCCTTGCCTACCAGCGTACAGATAGAAGTCCCTGCCGCCAACAGCGCATTCAAATTTACATCTTCTTCCACCGGCGTGTCCGCCCGCCGCGTTGCACCAAATGCGGTAATTTCTGCCGTTTTCCAGTCGATGTCCTTGGCGCGCTCGAAAAATTCGACGTCCTTCACGTTCGATCCTGGCCAGCCGCCCTCGATGTAGCCGACACCCAATTGGTCGAGACGCTGTGCGATACGGAGCTTGTCGTCACAGGAGAAAGAAAGGCCCTCCCGCTGCGATCCGTCCCGCAGTGTCGTATCGTAGACCTCGATGATCCGGGGTTCAGCCTGCGTAGGTTTCGTCATGTCTCGCCTCGTAGTTCTCGATCGGCTCACTCATAGAGAGTAGATAATCGAGTGAATCGATTCCTTCCAACAGACAATGTTTGGAGAAATGATCGATGGGAAAGTCTATTTTCGAACCGTCGGGCAGCGTGATGGTCTGCTCCGTCAGATCGATGCTGATTTCCGCATGCGGCTCAGCGGTGATCAAAGCCACCAATTTCTGATAATCACCCGCTTCCACAGGAATGGGCAGCAAGCCGTTTTTCAATGCGTTATTTTTGAAGATGTCGGCAAAAGACGTCGAGATCACTGCCCGGAAGCCCCAGTCATACAACGCCCAGGGCGCGTGTTCGCGGGATGAGCCGCATCCGAAGTTATCACCTGCAAGGAGCACGTTCGTCTGTCCGGGCTGCAGTTGATTGAGCAAGAACGCCGGATTGGGCGACCCGTCCGGCAAATAGCGCCAATCGGCAAAGAGATGTTTGCCAAAGCCCTCTCGGTCGGTGAGTTTGAGATAACGGGCCGGTATGATCTGGTCCGTATCGATGTTTTCCTGGGGCATGTACGCCATCCGGGAGGTCAGACGTGTGAATTCAGGCATCGTTTAACTCCCTCCCAGCCATCAACGGACGCGGATCGCTTACGCAGCCCATCACCGCCGCAGCGGCCGCGGTGAGTGGAGAGGCCAGGAACGTGCGCCCACCCTTGCCCTGCCGCCCCTCGAAATTTCGGTTGCTGGTGCTGACGGCGTATTGACCGGGTTCGAGTTGATCTCCGTTCATGGCGATGCACATCGAACAGCCTGGAAGGCGCCACTCCGCACCAGCCTGGATGAAAATCCGATCCAGGCCTTCGGCTTCGGCCTGCCGGCGGATGTGATGCGAACCCGGAACAACGAGCATCCTCACCCCCTCGGCCACCTTGCGTCCTTCGAGCAGCGCTGCAGCCATGCGTAGATCCGGCAAACGGGAGTTGGTGCAGGAGCCAACGAAAACCACGTCGATTTTCTGGCCCATGATCGGCGCGCCCGGCTGTAAATCCATGTACGCCAGCGCTTTCTCCAACGCAGCCCGTTCGCTTGCATCGCCTAATTGGCCTGGATCGGGGATCGATGCGCTGATGGAAATGCCCATGCCCGGATGGGTGCCGTAGGTGATCATCGGTTCCAGACTGGAAACGTCGATCGTGATCGCTTTATCGTACGTCGCTTGCGGATCCGACGGCAGCTTGCGCCATTTCTCGAGTGCACGGTCCCAATTTTCGCCTTTGGGCGCATGTTCCCGACCGGCGAGATATTCGAACGTGGCGTCGTCCGGCGCAATCATCCCTGCGCGGGCGCCCGCCTCGATACTCATGTTGCAAACCGTCATACGGCCCTGCATGTCCAGGCGGCGGATCGCCTCGCCTGTGTATTCGATCACGTGACCCGTGCCGCCCTCCACGCCAATGCGGGAGATCAAGCCCAGGATCAGATCCTTGGCCGTAACCCCCGGACCCAACGTACCTTCGAAACGGACCTCCAGGGTGTTCGGTTTGTACTGCAGCAGGCACTGCGTGGCCAGCACGTGACTCACCTCGCTGGTGCCGATGCCGAACGCCAGGGCGCCAAAGGCACCGTGTGTCGCCGTATGGCTGTCACCGCAGACGACCGTCATTCCGGGATGAATCAGTCCCAGTTCGGGACCGATCACGTGCACGATGCCGTTGCGCTCCGTGCCCATGGGAAAAAGTGTGATCCCGAAGCGACGTGTGTTGTCCTCGAGCAAATCGAGCTGTGCCTTCGCCTGCGGTTCAAATTCGATCTGGTTCAACGGTAAGGTTGGCGTGGAATGGTCCATCGTGGCAAAAGTCATGTCCGCACGGCGGACCTGGAGACCACGCGCCCGCAGCGAACTGAAAGCTTGCGGCGATGTGACTTCGTGCACCAGATGCCGGTCGATGTACAGCACAGCCGGATAGCCCAGCTCCTGCTCGACGACATGGGTGTCCCAGACCTTGTCGAAGAGTGTCTTGGAATTCGTCATTGCTTCTCTTTACTCCGCAGCGCCCACAGGTGCGGGTTTGGGTTTCTTCGTCTCGCCGCCCTGCACACTCAACATCTTATTCAGCGCCGCCATGTAGGCTTTAACGCTGGCGACGATGATATCCGTGTCCGCGCCGTAACCGCCGTACGTACGTTGATGTTCTTCGTCACACTGTGCATGAGTCGAGTGATCGCCGTCTTGCGCTTGAATGCGGACGGTCACTTCACCCTGTGCATCGATCCCCTCGGTCACAGCCTGCACGGAAAATTCGAGCAGCCTGTTGGGGACCTGGACGATCTGGTCGATGGCGGCGTAGGCCGCGTCCACGGGGCCCGTCCCGACGGCAGCCTGCACGTACTCCTCACCATCCGGGCCGTGCAAACGCACCGTGGCCGTCGGCAAACCCATCGTCCCACAGGCGACCTGTAAACCGTCCAGCCCATAGATTTCCGCCGGTTGGTAGATCACGTCGGTGGTCAGCGCTTCGAGATCGGCATCCGTAACGGTCTTCTTCTTGTCGGCCAGATCCTTGAAGCGGTAGAACGCTTCATCCAATTCCGTGTCGTTTAGTTGATAGCCCAGCTCCTCCATTCGTACGCGGAAAGCGTGCCGGCCGGAGTGCTTGCCCAGCACCAGCGTGCTCTGCGTCAAACCAACGGTCTCCGGGCGCATGATCTCGTAGGTGGTCTTTTCCTTGAGCATGCCGTCCTGATGGATGCCGGCTTCGTGGGCAAAGGCGTTAGCTCCGACGACGGCCTTGTTCGGAGGCACGACGATCCCCGTGTAGTTGCTCACCAGGCGGCTCACGCGCGAGATCTGCGGCGTGACGATGCCGGTCTCCAGACCGAGCACCGGGTGACGCGTGTGCAGGATCATCACTACTTCTTCCAGCGAGCTGTTTCCCGCCCGCTCGCCGATGCCGTTGATCGTGACTTCCACCTGGCGAGCGCCGGCGCGAATACCGGCCAGCGTGTTCGCCGTCGCCAGGCCCAGGTCGTCGTGACAGTGCACCGAAATGATCACGCCCTCGATGCCTGGGACGTTTTCGGCGATGCCGCTGATCAAGGCGCCGAATTCATCCGGCGTGGTGTAACCGACGGTATCGGGGATGTTCAGCGTTGTCGCGCCGGCATTGATCGCAGCCTCCAAAACGACGTAGAGAAATTCGGGATCGCTGCGGCCTGCATCTTCGGGGCTGAACTCGACATCTTCGCAGTAGGCCTTGGCGTAGGCCACCATTTCCTTCACGCTGGCCAGCACCTGCTTCGGTTTCATGCGCAGCTTGTGCTTCATGTGGATCTCGGACGTGGCCAGGAATGTGTGGATGCGCGGCCGTTCGGCGTATTGAATCGCCTGCCAGGATTTATCGATGTCAGCTTTGGTGGCACGCGCCAGGCCGCAGATGACGGGCGGCTGCCCACTTGGGCCGGCGACTTGGCCGATGTCCTCGGCGATGCGGCGCACCGCCTCGAGATCGTCCGGCGAAGCCGCCGGGAAGCCGGCTTCGATGATGTCCACGCCCATGCGCGCAAGCGCGCGCGCCAGTTCCAGCTTTTCGGCGGAGGTCATCGTCGCGCCGGGCGACTGTTCGCCATCGCGCAGCGTCGTGTCGAAAATGCGGACGTAATTATTCTTTCGATCAACCATTTTCCTACCCCAATTTACTCTTGTGATTAATCGCCGGGCTTGATCGTAACTGGGTCCAAGAACGGCATCATTTCGCGCAGCTTCGCACCCACCTTCTCGATGGGATGCTCCTGCTCTTTACGACGTTGTTCGTTGAACCAGGGGCGCCCGGCTTCGTTCTCGGCGATCCATTTCTTGGCATAGGTGCCGTCTTGAATCTCTTCCAGGATCTTGCGCATTTCACCCTGAGTCTCTTCGGTGATGATGCGCGGTCCGGCGGTGTAATCGCCGTGCTCTGCCGTATCGCTGACCGAGTAGCGCATGTAGTTCAAGCCGCCGCGGTACATCAAATCGACGATCAGCTTCAACTCGTGCATGCATTCGAAGTAAGCCAGTTCCGGCTGGTACCCCGCCTTGACCAGCGTCTCGAACGCCGCCTTGACCAGGGCGCTGATGCCGCCGCAGAGGACGGTCTGTTCGCCGAAGAGATCGGTCTCGGTCTCCTCGGCAAATGTTGTTTCGAGCACTCCGGCGCGCGTGGCGCCCAGTGCTTTGGCGTAGGAAAGCGTCAGCTCGCGTGCCTGGCCGCTCGGATTCTGTTCCACGGCGAACAACGCCGGCGTACCACCGCCCTGCTGGAAGACCTCGCGCACGCGATGCCCGGGCGCCTTGGGAGCGACCATGCTGACGTCTACGAAATCCGGCGGTTCGATCGTCTCGAAACGGATGTTGAAACCGTGGGCGAACATGAGCATCTTCCCCTCGCTGAGATGCTCGCGTATCGAAGATTCGTAAACCTTCGGCGCCGCCGTGTCGGGTACCAGCATCATGATCACGTCCGCCCAGGCTGCGGCCTCGGCGGCGTTGGTCACGTCCACTCCGTCGGCGACGGCTTTTTCGTAGTTGCTGGTGCCTTCGAGTTCAGCGACCTTGACCGTTACGCCGCTGTCTGTCAGATTGAGGGCATGTGCGTGTCCTTGCGATCCGTAGCCGATGATGGCCACTTTCTTGGCCTGAATCAGCGACAGATCGGCATCCTTATCGTAATAAATCTTCGCCATCGGATAACTCCTCCTTAGAGTATCGGCCGAATTGCGGCCGTTATTTCCCGCTGTATTCCGGTACGCGCGCCGAGACGAATTCCGGATCCGCCGTAGGCGCGTGGGAACCACGCGTCATTGCCACGCGTCCCGTGCGTACCATCTCGATGATGCCGAAAGGCTCCAATACTTCCATAAGACCTTCGATCTTGTCTTCCGTTCCCGTTATCTCGACGATCAAGGCATCTTGTGCCACGTCGACCACGCGGGCGCGGAACACGTCGCAGATCTGCAGCACCTGGGCGCGCGCCTCCGAATCGGCGGCCACTTTGATCAACGCCAGATCGCGCATCACCGAAGGCGTTTCGGTGACTTCCAGAACCCGCAGGACGTTGACCAACTTATACAGCAGCGCTTCCACGCGTTTGGCGGTGTAGGCGTCCACGTCGATGACGATGGTCATCCGCGAAACGCCGGGGATTTCAGTGTGCCCGACGGCGAGTGATTTGATGTTGAAGGCACGCCGCCGGAAGAGTGAAGCCACGCGATTGAGAACGCCGGGTTTGTCTTCGACGTAGGCGATAAACGTGCGTTCGATGGGTGTCGCCGCGGCTGGATTGCCGTTGTTGTTCATCATGGCTCATGCTCCTGAATGGATTATTTCTTCTTGGCTTTCTGTGGTTCGGGGCGACGGATCATGGCGTCCAGGTCAGCCCCGGCGGGAACCATGGGATAGACGCTGTCCTCCCCTTCCACGCAGAAATCGATTACGACGGTTCCTTCTTCTTGCTGGGCGGCGCGCACCACATCTTCCACATCGTCGCGCTTTTCGACGCGCATTCCGGTCAGTCCGTGCGCTTCGGCAATTTTGACGAAATCCGGATTCAACATCGGCGTCCCCACGTAGCGGCGATCGTAGAAAAATTCCTGCCACTGGCGCACCATGCCCAGATAACCGTTGTTCAGGATGGCGATGTTGATCTTGATGCCCTCCTGCCGGCAGGTCGAGAGTTCGGATTGGGTCATTTGGAAACCGCCATCTCCGACGATAACCCATACTTCACTGTCCGGTTGGGCCATGCGTGCACCGATCGCAGCGGGCAGCGCGAAACCCATCGTGCCCAACCCGCCGGAAGTGATGAGCCGGTTCGGCGTTTCGTGTTTGTAGTACTGCGCCGCCCACATCTGGTTTTGGCCCACGTCCGTTACCAGAAGGGCGTCGCCATCTGTGAGACGCCAGATATCGTTGACCACATGTGCGGCGTACAGGCTGCCATCGTCCACAGGGACGTTCTGAATGTCGCGCATTTCGGTGTCGCTCTTCAGTTCGGCGATAGTCTCCAACCAATCGTCGTGCCGCAGTTTGGGGAGAGATTCCGTGATCGTGCGCAAGGTTTCGCGCAGATCGCCCACGATGCCCACGTCGACCTTCACGTTCTTGTTGATTTCCGAAGGATCGATATCCACGTGGATCTTGCGCGCATTTTGCGCGTAGGTTTTCAGATTGCCGGTGACCCGGTCGTCGAAACGCATGCCGAAAGCCAGGAGTAAATCCGCTTGCTGGATTGCCGAGTTGGCATAGGCTTCCCCGTGCATGCCCATCATGCCCAGATTGAGCGGGTGACTGGCTGGAAAACATCCCAGACCGAGCAGCGTCATCGTGACGGGAATTTGCGTCTTCTCCACGAATTCCCGCAGCTCCTGCATGGCGCCGGACATCATCACGCCGTGCCCGGCCAGAATCAACGGTCGCTCGGCGCTTTGAATGAACTCCATGGCTCGCTCGAGTTCCTCGGGCAGTACGCGCAAATCGGGCCGGTAACCGGGTAGACGAACCGGCGAATCGTCCCACTCGAAATCGACGACGCCTTGCTGCGCATCCTTGGTAATGTCCAAAAGCACGGGTCCGGGGCGTCCGGAGGTGGCGATGTAAAACGCCTCCCGCAGCGCGGGACCTACCTCTTCCGCCCGGGTAACCAGGTAGTTGTGTTTCGTGATGGGAAGCGTGACGCCGGTTACGTCGGTCTCCTGAAAAGCGTCGCTGCCGATGACGGACGAGTTCACCTGACCGGTGAGGCACACCACTGGCGATGAATCCAGCATTGCCGTGGCGATTCCCGTGACGAGGTTCGTTGCGCCCGGGCCGGATGTGGCAATCGCCACACCGGCCTTCCCGGAAGCGCGTGCATATCCGTCGGCCATGTGCGCTGCGCCCTGTTCGTGGCGCACGCGCACGTTGCGAATGGGGTAATCGTACATGGCGTCGAACAACGGCAATACCGCGCCGCCCGGATAGCCAAACACCGTGTCCACACCGAGTTTCGTAAATACTCTCCAAATGATCTCTGCGCCGGTTAATTTCATCGCCTCTCCTTCTCCTTATAATGAATACCTATAGCTACCTGCGAACAGGTACTTCGCGGGTTTTATACATCCTGAAACACGGCGCCCGTCGATGCACTGGTGACCATTTGCGCGTAACGCCGCAGCCACTTGCTCTTCGTCGACGGCTGAAACGGCGGAAGGGCTTGAAGGCGTTCTTCGATTTCCGCGTCGCTGAGCTGGACGTCGATCCTGCGCTCGGGCAGAGAGATTTCGATCACGTCGCCGGACTTTATCGCGGCGATTGGCCCGCGGGCGGCAGCCTCCGGGCTGACGTGCCCGATACACGCGCCGCGCGTTCCACCGGAGAAGCGCCCGTCGGTGATCAAAGCGACTTTGTCTCCGAGGCCCATACCAACGATGGCGCTGGTGGGGCTGAGCATTTCCTGCATGCCCGGTCCTCCCGCGGGGCCCTCGTAGCGAATGACGACCACTTCACCCGCCTGGACTTCCCCGGCCAAAATCCCTCGAATCGCTTCATCGTGACTCTCGTAAACGCGCGCCGGGCCGCTGTGCTCGTGCATGGCGGCGTCCACCGCCCCGGTCTTGACCACAGCGCCTTCCGGCGCAAGGTTGCCGAAGAGAATTGCCAGTCCGCCCCTGTCCGAATGTGCGTTGCTCACCGGGCGGATGACTTCCTCGTCGGTGATCTGTACATTGGCGATACTTTCACCGAAGGTGCCGCCGTTGACGGTCGGCCGGTCGAGGTGCAGCGTGTTGCCCGCCGAACTGATCTCGTGCAAGATAGCAGGTACGCCGCCGGCGCGGTGAACGTCCTCCATGTGCCACGGTCCCGAGGGACTTACCTTGCACAGATGCGGCACTTTCTCGGCGATCTGATTGATCCGCTCGAGGGGAAACTCGATGCCGGCCTCGTGCGCGATCGCCAGAACATGCAGCACCGTATTGGTGCTGCCGCCCATGGCCATGTCCAGGGCAAACGCATCATCAAAGGCTTCGGGGGTGGCGATCTGACGCGGCGTGAGTCCCGTCTCGATCAGATCCACGATCTTCTGCGCAGCTTGCATGGCCAACTCGTCGCGTTCCGAAGACTCGGCCAGCGCCGTTCCGTTGTACGGCAGGGCGATGCCCAGGGCTTCCATCAGGCAGTTCATGCTGTTGGCGGTGAACAAACCGCTGCACGAACCGCAGGAAGGACAGCCATGATCCTCGAGGACTTTAAGTTCGGCGTCATCGATCTTGCCCGCCTTGTAGGCGCCGACTCCTTCGAAGACGCTGATCAAATCGACCACACGACCATCCGGTGTACGCCCCGCGGACATCGGTCCGCCGCTGACAAAAATGGTAGGAATGTCGAGCCGCATGGCGGCCATCAACATGCCAGGGATGATCTTATCGCAATTGGGAATGCAAACCATGCCGTCGAAACGATGCGCCGTGATCATGGTTTCTACGCTGTCGGCGATTAACTCGCGGCTTGGCAGGGAAAATTTCATCCCTTCGTGTCCCATGGCGATACCGTCACAGATGCCGATGGTGTTGAATTCGAAGGGCATTCCCCCCGCATCACGCACCGCCTGAGCAACGAGTTTCCCCAATCGCTGCAGGTGTTTGTGGCCGGGAATGATTTCCACGTAGGAATTCACCACCGCCACGAAGGGCTTGCTCATGTCCTCATCCCGCACGCCCGTCGCCTTTAACAATGCTCGATGAGGCGCTCGTTCGAAACCGCTTTTAATGAGATTTGATCGCATCATATCCACCTTTAAACAATACATGAGGGCCTTTTAGCCCTCACGTAATCTCGCAGTGAACCTATTCATGCCGTTGGCTTGTGTTCCCATCGCAGTCGCGCCGGTCGAAGAACACGTTGCCATGCCGCGCGGTCGAGCCGGCGCACGGAATGGAAATCCCGCTTGGGGACGCGTGCAATAATACTTCGAGTGCTTCGGTTCAAAATGCATCACACATCTTTCCAATCTAATTCGCAGGGTAATCGGTCATGTCGTGAAGCGGTACTTGATCCGGCCCATCGGACCACGCAAATCGAGCTTGGAGCGCCATGTCCGATATTCGATCCGTATCCGCATCCAGGCACCATTCGTTCGCCCATGGCCGACTCCAAGAAGTCGGGGCCACACTGTCGATCGGGTTTCTTTCCGTGTTTGATTCTGCTGCCGTCATCGCCTTCCACTCCATGATTCATGCATCGGGTACGAAAAAACCGCCTCCGTCGATTGAGGCGGCTCCTGGTATTCCTTCCGGTTTCGCTTGGCTTATATTAGTCTCGCATTTGCCTTCACGGACCCAGGATGGGCTCAACCGACAATCTCTGCTGCTTGATAATAAGCAACAGGATCAAGATGACGATCAAAACCAACTTATCGGCAAGTCCCATCATTCTATAAAACGTCCTCAAAAACGAAGCGCCTCCCGGTTGGGAGGCGCCTGTCGCTCAACATGATTGTTGCGTGTAAGCTACACTGCTCCAACCGGAACCAACTTCTCATTCTTAATCAGGATGAGAAGCAACAAGGGGCTGACAACTAAGACCAGGTTGAATATACTCATTGTGTAACTCAACACGTTCCTTACTTATTTACGTAACTCTAGCATACATTTCGAAAATGTCAACAACGAATTTCAAAGACTCAAGCTCGATTCAACGTCGATATTCTCGAAAGCCGGATCAACTGCCAGATTAATGATCGTATTCCGTTCTACACTGAATTGCGGTGCATAAATCAATATCCATCTGATCCGCCAGGCACAGCGTATAGATGAATATATCGACCAATTCAGTGACGACTTTCGCCCGCATTATCGGGTCTCCGGTCATGGCGATGCTGTCTTCGGTCGAATGGCGCTGAAACAGACGGAGCAAGTCCGCTGCCTCGACCGCAATGCTCGTGCTGAGATCCTTCGGTGAATTGCACTGGCTGATGCCCTGCCGCGTGGCAAACGCACGCGCCGCTGCACGCAGTTCTTCGAAGGTCGAAGGAAGATTCGTCGTCGACATTGTAATACCCTCCAATGGATAGATAACGGATATAAATGAGAGAAAGCGAAACCAGATACGTTGTCTGGATTGTGATAATCTGTTCATGATACAGACCCCAATGATTCGATTCGAGGTCCGGCAACGCGGATCTCGATCGGACAGCGCGGCTCGAAGCGTCGGAAATTTTCGACGAATTTCGCCGCCAATTGACGGTAACGTGCCAAATAGCCGTCTCGTGAGGGCCAACTCGATGCGGGATCCAATATCCCTTCCGGAATCCCCTCACAAGCGCGTGGAACTTCGTACCCGAAGACGGGGTCCTCGACAAACTCCACGTCTTGAAGCGTGCCGCTCAAGACCGCTTCGATCATCGTTCGGGTGTAGTCGATGCGGATGCGTTCTCCCACACCGTACGGTCCTCCGACCCAGCCGGTGTTGATCAACCAACAATCTACGGCTTGCTGCTCGATTTTCTCCCGGAGCAAATTTGCGTAGACCGTCGGATGATGAACCATGAACGGCGCACCGAAGCAGTTGCTGAAGGTGATCACGGGCTCATCGCGCAGCCCCGCCTCGGTTCCGCCGACTTTCGCCGTGTAGCCGGAGATGAAGTGATACACCGCTTGCTCGGGCGTTAGACGAGCGATGGGCGGCATCACACCGGAGGCATCACAGGTTAAAAGCACGATGTTACGGGGATGGCCTGCGACGCTTCCGTCGAATGAGTTGTCGATCCTGTTCAGCGAATACGACGCGCGCGTGTTTTCGGTGACGCCGTCGTCATCCAGATCGATCGAACGCGAACTCCAAGCGCAGACGACGTTTTCCAGGATCGTGCCGAACTGCGACGTGGTCCGGTAGATCAACGGTTCGTCCTCCGCACTGAGCCGGATGACTTTCGCATAGCACCCTGCTTCGAGGTTGAAAATCCCTTCATCACCCCAGGCATGCTCGTCATCCCCGATCAGACGACGCTTGACATCGGCGGACAGCGAGGTTTTTCCAGTTCCGGACAATCCGAAGAACAAAGCCACGTCCCCTTGCGTTCCGATGTTGGCAGAGCAGTGCATCGGTAAAACGTTCTTGCAGGGAAGCAAGTAGTTCATCACGGTGAAGACGGATTTCTTGATCTCTCCGGCGTAGCCGGTTCCTCCGATCAGGCACAACCTGCGTTCGAAGTTGAGCAGGATGAAAGTGCCCGTCCAGGTGCCGTCAATCGAAGGGATCGCTTCGAACGAAGGTATGCAAACGATCGTAAATTCAGGTTTGAAACTGCTGTGGGCGGTTTGATCGACGGGCAGGACGAACATATTGCGGGCGAATATACCGTGCCATGCCCATTCTGTAACGATGCGGACCGCCAGCCGGTTCTGCGGATCCGCGCCCGCATAACAATCCTGTACGAATAGATCCATATTGGCAATGTACCGTTTGAGTCTGCAGAAAATTTGGTCGAACTTCTGGGGCGAGAAGGCTTGATTGTTTTCACTCCACCAAACGTCACCCGCGGTGCTTGGTTCGCGGACGATGAATTTATCCCTGGCCGCCCGAGCGGTGTGGACTCCCGACTTCACGGCCAAAGCGCCATTGCGCACGATCATCCCCTCCTGGCGGCAGATGGATTGCTCGTAAAGCGACTCGACGGGCAGATTCCAATGGATTCGGCCTGAGCCAAATTCTTCCAGGCTCTTCAAATCAAAGTCGCTTCCGAGTTCCTCACAGTCAACGCTCGATGACTCGTTCATTTTGTTGGTGGTTTCCATTGCCTCATCCCCAGTGCCTGTTTGGCTGCTTCCTGATTTCATCCTTCAAACGATTCAATCCAAGCCTGAATCACCTCGATCCGATACCGATAGGAACCGCCACGATCCCGACTTATAAAAAGCGGCGGTCGTAGTATTTTTACCCGGACCGCCGACGATGTTCCCGAGAACTGGGAATCCACGACCATCCGAGTCTTCTCTCTGACGGCTTACCTTCCCGCTTCCAATTTCCTGTTCCAAAATTCAGCATGACCTGCTCACTAAAGAAAAAACCCGCCATATATGTCTGGCGGGTTGGTGGTGTGTTTCAATACACGCAAGCAACTAGCCAGACACCCCCATCGAAGCTGGCAATGGCTTACGACCACGAAGAACGGTAACGTTTTTATCGATCATAATTGGGATGAGAGTAGCAAAAAAGAACTTCGCTGTCAAGACCCAAGTTATATTTGGATGTTTCACTTTATTGCCGAGGAGGAGAAAAAGAAGTAGGCTCACCTGAGTAATCTCGAAATCACCAAAGCGAGCCTACCACGACCCACGTCGAAACGAAGGTCACACCAAGTATAAACCCAAAAGAAATGAGCCTTGAAGTGCTGGAGAAGGAAATTAGCCGGGTTCTTCAACAAGCAGGGCGGCAACTCCTGCAGCAGGTTTCGAATAGACGAAGCGAAGTTGTGCGATCAAGATTCAACTCCGTCCGAATTCATTCTTGACACGCATTCAGGATTTTGATATAAACGGCCAAACAGAATATCCAATAAAAGCCGTGAAGGGGAAGAGTATCTGCTGAAACGAAGGCACAGAAAGCGGGAGATGGATGAGACTCCCGCCCCTACGCCAGCGGAGAATGGGCCCCTGAGCTGCCGGCCGAAAGGTTGAAACCGAGTAGTCCGCGCCGGAAAGCCACCGTTATCGAGGCAGAAGGTATAAGCGATGATCGAAGTAGCATCGCCGTACCGGAATAAGTGAGGCTGGCATGTTCCCACCCGTCGTCATCACCGGCGGGTTTTTTCATAGGTACCCGGGAACATCGAGCCTAACTGGGGTGGCACCACGGGAACCCTCTCTCGTCCCCAACGATGAGAGAGGGTTTATTTATTCGAGAGTGAAGTGAAGCGGATGGAAAAAACGATGTCTCGAAATCATACCGGTGAAAGCCACCCCACCAACCTCGTGCCGGTGGTGCGGGAGCTGCCGGCCGACCTGGAAACGCCGGTTTCCGTGTACCTGAAACTGTCCGAACTCGGGCCGGGGTTCCTGCTCGAGTCGGTGACCGGCGGCGAACAAGTCGCCCGTTACTCGTTCATCGGCGCCGGTCTTTCTGAGGCGTTCGTGCTGCGCGGGAACAGGTTGGAGCATCACACGGCAGGCGGTGTATCCGTAACCACGCTGCCGGAAGATGTCAACCCCGTCGATGCCCTGCGGGCGCAAATCCGCCGGTACCGGCCCGACCTACCCTGCGGTTTGCCGCGCTTCGTCGGCGGACTCGTCGGCTACCTGGGATACGAAATGATGCGCTACTTCGAACCCAGCCTATCCGCGCTTCCGGTGGGCGACCTGCCGGACGCCGTTTTCCTGCAGGTCGATACCGTCATCGCCTTCGATCACGCCTTCGGGCGGCTGGTGATGCTGACCTACGCCGAAACCGATAGCGACGAGCAATCTGCATTACAGGAGGCCAACGAACGCCTCGATCGCTTGCAGGAACAGCTTAGCAGTCCACTTCAGCCCCAAAGCCCTTTACCAGGAGTAAATGAACCCCAGGAATTGACATCGAACATGTCCCCCGAACGCTACTGCCAGGCTGTCGAGCGCGCCAAAGAGTACATCGCCGCCGGGGACATCTTCCAGGTCGTCGTCTCGCAGCGCTTCTCGCGCCGCACGAGTGCCGATGCGTTTTCGGTGTACCGGGCGCTGCGGGCGTTGAACCCTTCGCCGTACATGTTCTTCTTCAATTTCGGCGATTTCGCCGGGGATCCTGCGTTGTTCATCATCGGCGCCTCACCGGAGATGCACGTGCGCCTGGAAGGAGATGAGGCTACGATTCGCCCCCTTGCGGGAACGCGCCGCCGCGGGGACAGCGAAGCCGAAGATGAACGTCTCGAGCGGGAGTTGCTCGCCGATCCGAAGGAGCGCGCCGAGCACGTGATGCTCGTCGATCTCGCCCGCAACGATCTCGGACGCGTGTGCGATTACGGTTCGGTGCACGTCCCGATAAAAATGGCCGTCGAACGCTATTCGCACGTGATGCACATCGTCTCCCAGGTGCAGGGAAACCTCCAGGCGGAATACGATGCCTTCGACCTCATGGGTGCCACCTTCCCCGCCGGCACCGTCAGTGGTGCGCCGAAGATCCGAGCCATGGAAATCATCGCCGAGCTGGAAGGTGAATCCCGTGGACCCTACGCCGGTGCGATCGGATATTTCTCCTACGACGGTTCTTTAGACTCCTGCATCGCCATCCGCACGCTGGTGATGCGCGGCGATGAAGTCCGCATTCAAGCCGGTGCGGGACTCGTGGCGGATTCGGTGCCGGAACGTGAGCTGCAGGAAACCATCGATAAAGCCAGCGCCCTGGCCGTGGCGCTGGAAATGGCAGAGAAAGGGCAGATCTGATGCTTGTAGTCATCGACAATTACGATTCCTTCACCTACAACCTGGTTCAATATTTCGGCGAACTCGGAGTGGAAATCGAAGTCTTCCGCAACGATAAAGTCACGGTCGAACGAATCGCTGCATTGCAGCCCAGTCAAATCGTCATCTCACCCGGCCCCGGCACGCCTTTGGATGCCGGTATATCCAATCGGCTCATCGAAGAATTGGGAGCATCGACTCCCATATTGGGCGTCTGTCTCGGGCATCAATGCATCGGCCACGTGTTCGGCGGCGAGATCGTTCGCGCCCCGCGCCTGATGCATGGAAAAACTTCGCTGATACACCACCAGGGCGACGGATTGTTCGCCGGCCTCCCCAGCCCATTCGAAGCCACGCGCTATCATTCGCTGATCATCGAACAACCTGTACCGCCAAGTCTGTTGGTCACCGCCCGCACGGCGGCGGACGAGATCATGGGCGTGCGTCATCGTGAATATCCGATTTACGGCGTGCAGTTCCACCCCGAATCGTTTCTCACGCAGCACGGAATGCAAATCCTGCGAAATTTCCTGTCCCTTGGCCGCAACGTGAAGCAAATACCAGAAATGCAGCCCGCAGCAGTCAGTGAAGAATAAAGAAGAGGAGTAAACGTCATGTTGAAACCATATCTCGCGAAAGTGTTGGATCGTCAAGATCTGTCCCCCGAGGAGGCGGAAGCCGCCATGGGGATCATCATGCGCGGCGAAGCCACCGACGCACAAATCGGTGGCTACCTCATGGCGCTGCGCATGAAGGGGGAATGTGTGGACGAGATCACCGGCAGCGCCCGCGCCATGCGCGGGGTCGCCAGCAAAGTTCCCCTGGAAAACGGAGAGGAACCGATTTTCGACATCGTCGGAACCGGCGGCGACGGCGCCCACACCTTCAACATCTCCACCGCCGGAGCGTTCGTCATCGCCGGCACGGGACGCAAAGTGGCCAAACACGGCAACCGCGCCGCATCCTCGCGCTGCGGAAGTGCCGACGTACTCAGTGAACTGGGTGTACAGGTGGATCTGGAACCGCAAGCGGTGGCTGAGAGCATCGAGGATATCGGCATCGGCTTCATGTTCGCACCCCGCTTCCATCCGGCCATGAAGTACGCCATCGGTCCGCGCCGCGAATTGGGCCAGCGTTCGATCTTCAACCTGCTCGGGCCGCTCACCAATCCCGCGGACGCCAGCCATCTGCTCCTTGGCGTCTACGACGCCGAACTCACCGAGCCGATCGCCAACGTGCTCCGCGCGCTGGGCGGGAAAGCCGCCATGGTCCTCAACGGCCACGGCGGTATCGACGAGCTGGTTACGAGCGGACCCAACAAAGTCAGCCACCTGCGCAACGGCGAAGTACGCACCTACGATCTGGATCCCGAGACGCTGGGATTGCCGCGCTCCGATCCCGAATCGATACGCGGCGGGGAACCACCCGAAAACGCGCGGATCATCCTCGACCTGTTCCAGGGCATAGATACGGGCCCAAAGCGCGACGTACTCCTGCTGAACGCCGGGGCTGCGCTTGCGGTCGAAAGCGGCGACCTCGCCGCCGGCATCGAAGAGGCGCGCCAATCCCTGGACGGCGGCAAGGCGCTGGAGAAATTGGAACGGTTCATCGAGTTCAGCCAGAAAATGGTGAAGCACTAAGGAGCCGTATTCGTGAGTCTCCTGGAAGAGATCATGGCGCACAAGCGCCAGGAAGTTGCAGAGCGGAAAACGAGCATGCCCCTGGCGGAAATTCGTCGGCAGGCCGACGAGCGGCCTGCGGCCGTGGATTTCGTGGAAGCGCTGCGCACTGCA
>DAOUEE010000098.1:0-2740 GCA_034430695.1 Anaerolineales bacterium
TGCCAGAGCTGTCCTCAAGCTGCACGGATATCGCACCAGCGGAGTAGCTCGCAGTCTGGCAACCCGGCAGACGGACAGCATCGCATTACTCTGCTGCCATGAATTGAAGCTCGAGGTTGCGGACGATCTGGCCATTATCGGCTACGATGATAATCCTATGTCGCCCTGGGTGATGCCGGCAATAACATCGTGCAAGGTCCCTTTCGAAGTTGGGCCGATCTGCCACGATGTTGCTGAACCAGAAAATTAGAGACGGCGATGGAACATGCGACAATGCCGTAATGCGGCCGCGCATCGTCGTTCGAGATTCGGTTCCGTAGTGTCATTTGAAAACGGGTAAGACGCACTGGAAATCGAACGATCCAAACGCCACACAGGTATGTACCCGAGAGGAAATCTCTATTCTATTTTTCCGCAGCGAACGACCGGGTGAAGCGCTGAGGAGTAAAATTCTTGTGTGTCTCGTGGCTGTCTTGGTTTAGACCACAAATAATCTTCATTATTAATTGCATAGGAGTACTGACCAATGAAAAAGGCTGACATCGGTTTGATCGGTTTAGCGGTGATGGGCCAGAATCTGGTCCTGAATATGGACGATCATGGATTCACCGTGGCCGTTTTCAACCGTACCATTTCGAAGGTGGATAATTTCCTCCAGGCTGACGCAAAGGGCACCAACGTGATAGGAACCCATTCCATCGAAGAGCTTGTTGGGGCATTGAAAAAACCCCGGCGCGTGATGTTGATGGTCAAAGCCGGCGCTCCCGTCGATGCGTTCATCGAGAAGCTGCTCCCGCATCTGGAGCCGGGAGACATCATCATCGACGGAGGAAACTCGAATTTTCATGACACCATACGCCGCTGCAAGGCGCTCGAAGCCAAAGGATTGCGCTACGTGGGTACAGGGGTATCGGGCGGGGAAGAGGGCGCGCGCCACGGTCCTTCCATCATGCCGGGAGGCACCGCGGAAGCCTGGCCCTACATAAAAGAGATTTTACAGAGCGTCGCGGCGAAGGTCGATGGATCACCGTGTTGTGATTGGCTCGGATCAGACGGTGCAGGTCACTTCGTGAAAATGGTGCACAACGGCATCGAGTACGGCGACATGCAGTTGATCAGCGAAGCCTATCACCTGTTGAAGGATGTTCTGAGACTGACGAGCGATGAACTGCATTCCGTTTTCAAGCAGTGGAACGAGGGCAAGCTGGATTCCTATCTGATCGAAATCACGAGTGACATATTCAAATACAAAGACGAAGACGGCAAGCCGTTGGTCGACAAGATCCTCGATGTCGCCGGGCAGAAGGGGACCGGGCGATGGACGGCAATAAACGCTTTCGACCTCGGCGCACCTCTGACGCTCATCGCGCAAGCGGTGTTTGCCCGCGATCTATCGAGCATGAAGGAGGAGCGCATCCGTGCAAGTAAGGTTCTCTCCGGGCCGTCGATCACGGCCGCTCGCGATCGCCAGACGCTGATTGCAGACATTCGCCAGGCGCTCTATGCTTCCAAGATCGTGTCCTACGCACAGGGATTCATGCTCCTGCGCATGGCTGCTGCGCAGTACGGTTGGGACATCGATTATGGCTCGGTAGCGCTGATGTGGCGAGGTGGATGCATCATCCGTTCGGTCTTCTTGGGGGAGATCAAAGCGGCTTTCGATCGCCAACCGGACCTGGCCAACCTGTTGCTCGACGATTACTTCAAGCAGGAAGTGGTATCCGCCCAGGAAGCCTGGCGGAGAACTGTAGTCAAGGCCGTCGAGCAAGGCATCCCGGTCCCTGCGATTTCGAGCGGGTTAGCGTTCTATGACGGTTACCGCTGCCAAAGGCTGCCTGCCAATTTACTTCAGGCACAGCGAGATTATTTTGGAGCGCACACCTATGAACGCCTCGACCGCCCCAGGGGTGAATTTTTCCACACGGATTGGAGTGGGACCGGCGGCGACGTGACTTCGACCTCCTACAACGCCTAGCCCGAAGATCGGGGACGCTGACCGCGTTATCAGACACGGCCGATTTGGCAAAAGCTACTCGGATGATCGAAAGTCCTCTCGCACCGGATGGAACACGTCGAGCATCTTGCAGGGCGTCAAGGCTCTTCCGGAATGGGGGACGTTCGAGGGTATTACGACAACCATGCCTGGTTGGAGCGATTTCGTATCTCCCCCAACGGTCAACTCGAACGTGCCTTCCAGCACGGTCGAGATTTGTTCGTGAGGATGCGAGTGTTCCGGTAGGACCGCCTCGGCTTCTACGTCCCAAACCGAGAACGTCATGTGTTCCGAGTGAACCATTCGGGAGTGAAATCCGGGCACCCTCTCGCGGGCGTCCATTTCATTCAAGTCGTGCAGTAACATATCGGCGTCTCCAAGGTGAGTTTGGATGGTAACCTGTCCATCGAAGTTTCGAATCCCTCAAGGTATGAGTCTATCGCGGAAACGGCTTCAGTGGCAATCCGTTTTGGATTCGCAGGCGACGATCGAGTCGAACGGTCATCCATCGCTTTCGAGAATCTGATACGAGGAAGAGATGGGTACGGCTTCTTTCAACATCGCCTGCGCGGGGCAGTACTTCGTTTCGGATAGTTCGATGGCTCGTTCGACGGCGGCTTCCTCGACGTTTTCCCCCGTGACGAGGTATTCGATGTGAACGTCCGTGAAGGTTTTCGGGTGCGCCTCGGCGCGTTCCGCGTGGATGCGGACTTCAAATTGAGCGACTTTTTGACGTTTCTTTTGCAG